>JACQRS010000325.1 GCA_016206385.1 Candidatus Rokuibacteriota bacterium
GCGCTGGATCATGAGGCGGCGCCGGGCCTCCAGCGCCCGGAGCCGGAGCGCCTCGTGCCGCTGCTCGGCCTGGGCGAGGATCTCGGGTGACGCGACCCCCTCCAGCTGGTCCAGTTGGGAGGCCAGCGCCGCCAGCTCGTCCAGCAGGCGCTGCACCTGCTCCCCCGCCCGGCCCAGCGCTTCGGCCTTTTCCCGCGCAATCTCCTGGTTGATCCGTCTGAGTGACTCCTCCCGATTCATCTGGCGGCTCCACCGTTCAGCAGCCGCCCGTAGAGGGCGGCGACGCGGGCCGACTGGCGCTCTGCCCCGAAGTGCTGACAGGCGATCTCGCGGGCCCGTCCCCCCATCGCCCCCCGGCGAACGGGATCGAGCAGAAGCTCGATTGCCGCCTCAGCCAGGGCGCGCGGATCGGGCTTGACGAGGAGGCCGGTCTCGCCATCCGCGACCACCTCGTCCACACCCGGCCCGGCCACCGCGACACACGGAAGCCCAGAGGCGTGGGCCTCCGCCAGCACGAGTCCCTGGGTCTCGGTCTGAGAGGCAAAGCAGAAGAGGTCAACGGCCCGATAGTAGTCGGGCAGCCCCTCACGGGGTTGCACGCCAACGAAGCTCACTCGCTCACCCGCGGAAGTGCCGCGCGCGCGGGCCCGAAGCCTGACCGCCTGGGTCCCCTGCCCCACGACGACCAGGCGCGCCCGGGGCAGCGCCTCCACCACCAGCCTGAAGGCATCGAGGAGCCGCTCCACGCTCTTCTCCCGGTCGAGGCGGCCGACGTAGAGCAGGATCGGCTCATCCGGGGGGAGGCCGAGGGCGCACCGCGCACGAGCCCGGTCGCCGGGCGTGAAGCGGTCAAGCGGAACCCCGGTGGGAACCACCTCGATGGGCGTCGTCACCCCGCGCGTCCGGAGCACGCTCCGCACTGCCTCCGACGGCGCGATCACCAGGTCCGACCCGTTCGCGAAGCGCGTGCTCCAGCTCACGGCGAGCCGCTCCACCAGGCCCCGGCGGAAGGGCACGTAATGGGCGTACTTCTCGTAATGGGTGTGGTAGGTGAAGACCAGCGGTTGGCCCTGCCGTCGCGCCAGCCGGCGTGCCGTGCCACCCAGGAGAAAGGGATGCTGGGCGTGGAAGATGTCCAGCGCCAGGCCCTCGATCATCTGCGCGACGCGCCGCGACCAGGGGATGGCGAGGGAGAACTCCGGGTACGTCAGCGCGGGGAGCGACGGGAAGCGAACGACCCCGGGCGGGTCAGGAGCGGAGCCCGGGAAGCGCGGGGCGAAGACCCACGCTCGATGGCCGAGGGCGTGAAGGCCGGCCCGCAGCGTCTCCACCGAGGTCGGGACTCCCCCGCGGACGGGGAGATAGTTGTTCGTGAAGAGCCCGACCCGCATGGAGCCGCTAGGTCTTGTTGAACCTGCCGAAGTCCTCGGGCTTCAGGTTTTCGAGCCACTCTTTGAGCTTCTCGCGGTCATCGGGGCTGACCGCCTCGCCCTCCTTGGTCACCTCCACGCTCTTGGCCCTCCGCACCACATCCTCCTCGACAAAGATGGGCGCACCCACGCGAAGGGCCAGGGCGATGGCGTCGGAGGGACGGGAGTCCACCGTGAGCTCGGCCCCGCCGAGCTGGAGGTGGATCGCGGCGAAGAACGTGTTGTCCCGGAGGTCGTTGACCACGATCTTCAGGACGCGCGCCTCCAGCGCCTCCAGGATGTTCTTGATGAGGTCATGGGTCATCGGCCGGGGCGTGGTGATTTTCTCCAGTTCCAGGGCGATGGCGTTGGCCTCGAAGATCCCCACCCAGATGGGGAGCGAGCGCTTCTCCTCCTCGTCCCGCAGGATGATGATGGGCATGTTCGAGAGCGGGTCGAGGGCGAGCCCGCGCACCTTCATCTCAACCCACATGATCAGTCCTCCTCGTCGACCAACTCGCCCCGGAGACTGTGGGGCATGGCTTGAGTGATCCGGACCCGCACCAGTTCGCCGTAGAGGGTCCGGCCCTGCCCGTCGAAGTTGACCACCCGGTTGCAACGCGTGCGGCCCGAGAGCTCCCGCGGATCCTTCCTGGAGACCCCGTCCACCAGGACCTCGAGGGTGCGCCCCTCCAGGGCGCGGCTCTTCTCCGCGCCGACCCGGTTGGCCACCTCCAGGAGGCGCGTGAGTCGGGCCGCCTTGACCGGCTCGGGCACCTGGTCCGGGAACTCGGCTGCCGGCGTGCGGGGCCGGGGCGAGTATCGGAACGCGAACACGCTGTCGTACTGGACGGTCTCCACCATCTCGACCGTGGCCTCGAAGTCTTCCTCGCTCTCGCCCGGAAAGCCGACGATGAGATCGGTCGAGAGCGCGATCCCCGGCACCGTCTCTTCCAGCTCGGCGATCAGCTCCAGGTACCGGCCCCGGCTGTAGCCGCGGTTCATCCGCACGAGGACGCGGTCGGAGCCCGACTGGAGCGGGAGGTGCAGGTACTGGCACACTTTGGGGACCTCGGCCATGACGCGGATGAGCCGGGAGGTCAGGTTCACCGGGTTGGAGGTCACGAACCGGATCCGCTCGATGCCGTCCAGCTCGTTCACCTGGTCAAGAAGCGCGGCCAGGTCCGTGGGGGGGTCCAGGTCCTTGCCGTAGGCGTTGACGTTCTGCCCGAGCAGCGTCACCTCCCGGTACCCTTGCCCCGCGAGCCCGCGGATCTCGGCCAGGATGGATTCGACGCTGTGGCTGCGCTCCCGGCCGCGCGTGTACGGAACCACGCAGAACGCGCAGAATTTGTCGCACCCTTCCATCACGGTCACAAAGGCCTTGAGTCGGTCCCCGCTCTGCGGCTTGGCGGTAATCTTGACGAGCGGGGCTTCCCCGGTCTCCAGCACGGGGCGCCGCTCGCGCTTGACGCGCTCCACCAGCTCGCCCACGCGCGAGATGGCCGGCGACCCGAAGACCAGGTCCACGACAGGAGCGCGCTCCATGATGGCCGCCTGCCGGAGCTGGGCCATGCACCCGATGACGCCGATGATGAGCTCGGGGTTCTTCCGCTTGAGCGGCTTGAGCTGGCCGAGCTTTGAAAAGACCTTCTCCTCGGCCTTCTCGCGGATGGAGCAGGTGTTCAGCAGGATCAGGTCGGCGTCGTCTTCGCGGTCGGTGAGATCGTAGTTGTGAAGGGTCTTGAGGAGGCCGGCCACTCGCTCCGAGTCATACTCGTTCATCTGGCAGCCGTAGGTGATGACGTGGAGCTTGGCCATGAGACCCGATGAAAAACTCTTGTAACTATGCTACTTACCCTATCATCGCGACGTGGGGTTGTCAACAAACCGGGGCCAAAATGGCCGCCGGGCGGCTCCCGGCGTCCACTTGGCTTCGTGCGGAGGGACGGCGACGCGGGCAGGTTTCTCCACCGCGCGGGTCACACCGCGCGGGGCTTCGCAAGGGCCTTGGCCTTCCGGCCGTCGCCGTTCCAGACCGGGGGCGGCTTGATCTCGAACTGCTTCTCGAGCCGGCTGCGCCGCTGCTTCCAGCCCTCCTGGTACTCGAGCTCGTCCTCGTGGAGCGTGGCGGGTTGGCGAATTCCATGGGCCGTGCGGAACTGGACCGCCAGCTCCGAGGCGCGCTGCCGGACGTAGTCCCACGGCGTGCCGAGGGCGAACTGGTCGGACACCGCGCCGATCCGCCCGGTATGGATGTTCGCCGAGAGCGTGACGCTGGAGATGATCGGCCCCGACCAGTAGGAAGTCTGCCAGTTGATCGGCACCGGCAGGATGTGGAGGTTGTGGCTGCCGCGGCAGTCGCCGGCCACCATCGGACAGGTCGCCCAGGGCGAGGTGATCTCCCCCGGTGCCGGCCAGTCCCCCTGCGCGAACGCCAGCAGGACCGGGTCGTCCTTCCCCCCGTAGGTAAAGCCCTTCTTGGTCTTGATGTTGTGGAGACGCTCGGCCGAGACCACGTACCCGAGCTGCGCCCTCTCCCCTTTCTCGTCCCGGCTCCAGATCCGAGCCACGACGAAGCGCGAGGAGCGGCAGAGCCCCTCGATGTCGAACAGGTCCTCGGGTGAGCGAAGGGCAATTACCTTCTCCTGAAGGCCTTTGGCCAGCTCTTCCATCTTGCCGTCCAGAGCCTTCTGGTCCCTGGGATGCGCCCCGGCCTCGATGGCCTGGGCCTTGGTGTCCAGGTCCACGATCTCCATGATGTAGCCACGCTTCATCCTCGAGGAGGCGATGACGAGCCCGGAGTTGAAGCGCGGGAGCATGTAGGCGCCGGTGGCGTAGTAGTTGAAGGCCATCGGTTCGGTCTTGTCCGCAAAGGAGACCAGCACCGTCTGCGAAGGGTTCTCCTGCCGCACCGGGAGCGGCAGCACCACGGTTGCGGGACCGGCGCCGCGGAGGTTTCCGGTAAAGGCGTCAGCCACCAGGTCCTGCCCCGGCCCGTAGAGGCCGAGCTCCGACGCCTTGTCGGCGCCCAGCTTGAGCGCGTCCCAGAGCAGCTCGTCCACCACAGACATGGGGACGGTCTCCGACATGATCCCCGTGACCGCGATGTCGTCCCCGGTGTGGGTGACCATCAGGGAGCTGAAGATGGGCTCACCCTGGAAGGCGTTGTTCTCCAGGACGAAGCGCGTGACGGCCGCCTTGACCTCTTCGGCGGCCACCACGTGGCCCCCCACGCCCCCCACGTCCGCCTTGGTCGCCTTGACGAAGCGCTGGATCAGCTCCGGCTTCTTGGCGAAGACGTAGGCCCTGTAGGAGAAGATGTTGGGCGTGTTCGTGACGGGGATCTTTTCCGCCGTGGACTGGGGAAGGCCCTCGAGGTTGTCCTTTGACTCGTGGTAGCTCGAGAGCGGAATGCGTCCCTTGCCGTTGCCCGGACCGTAGCGCTTTTGGTTGGCCATGGTGCCCTCCTCGGCGGTGTGAGGGGATGAAAAGGCTGTCGCAATTAGAAGCTTAGTGCGGTACAATTTAGTGTGTCAAGCAAAAAATTTAATTAAGTGAAATTAATTTCGTGACCACCGTACGCGAGCTCGCCAGCCGCCAGGAGCTGAGGCAGATGGTCCAGTGCCTGGAGCTCTACTACCACCAGCAGCGACACCAGAAGGAGATCGCCAAGGTCCTCGGCCTCTCCTCCTCCAAGGTCTCGCGCCTCCTCAAGCGCGCCTTCGCCGAGGGGCTGATTCGCGTGGAGCTGGACCTGCCGCAGAACCCTCGCCTGGAGGCGGCGCTCCTGGAGCGCTTCGGCCTCCGCGACGCGGTGGTGATTCCGGTAGGCTCCCAGCACCAGGTCAAGGAGGAGCTGGGGGCGGCGGCCGCCCGCTACTTCGAGAAGGTGGCGGCCAACGGCATCTCGGTGGGGATCTCCTGCGGCTTCACCCTGTACCACACCATCCGCCAGCTCCGGGAGCGGCGCTTCCGCGACCTCACGCTCTTTCCGCTCTCGGGAGAGTCCACCCTCAAGCTGGTGGACCTCTTCCCCAACACCCTGGTGGGGATGATGGCGGCCAAGTACCGGCCCCACGTCACCGCCTACGCGCTCCCCATCCAGCTCTTCGGCTCCCTCCGGGAGATCGAGGCCGAGCGGCGGCGGCTCCTGAAGAGCCCGGAGATCCGCTGGATCTACGAGCAGGCGCAGGATGCGCAGATCGCCCTGGTGGGGATCGGCATGATCGGCGAGGAGACCCCCGGCTTCTGCTCGCTGGCCGAGGCCTACGGGGTGAGCGTGAAGAAGCTCAGGGCCATGGGGGTGGTGGGAGAGATCAATTACCAGCCCTTCGACGCCCGCGGCCAGGTGGCCGACCGCAAGGAACTCCGGGGGCTGACCCGCCGGGTGCTGGGGGTCTCCGCGGAGCGGCTCAGAGAGATGTCGCACTCCTACGGACGCTACGTGATCGCGGTCGCGGGCGGGTCGCAGAAGCTGGAGGCGATCCGGGGCGCGCTCCGGGGCCGCTTTATGAACGTCCTGATCACCGACGAGGACACCGCGCTCAGGCTCGTGGAGGACGCGAGCCGCACCCCGTGACGTCCGGACCGCGGCGCGCTGCACGGCGCCGAGGCTCAAACGCTCTCCTCGAAGACCCCGATCCGCCTGAACTTCTCGTAGCGCTCGCGCACCAGCCCCTCGGTGGACTTGGACCGAAGCTCCCAGAGCTGGTCCCCGAGGGCCTGCCTGAGGGCCTGGGCCGCGACTTCCCAGTTCCGGTGCGCGCCGCCGACCGGTTCGGGGACGATGCCGTCGATGACACCGAGGCGGAGCAGGTCGGGTGCGGTCAACCGGAGGATCTCCGCGGCCTCCGACGCCCTGGAGGCATCCCCCCACAGGATGGCCGCGCACCCCTCGGGAGAGATCACCGAGTAGATCGCGTATTCCATCATCAGCACTCGGTCCCCCACTCCGATCGCCACGGCACCGCCGCTCCCTCCCTCCCCGGTGACCACACAGAGAATCGGGATCCTGAGGGCGACCATCTCCCGGAGGTTTCGCGCGATGGCCTCGGCCTGCCCCCGCTCCTCGGCCCCGAGCCCCGGGTAGGCGCCCGGCGAGTCGATGAAGCTAAGGACCTGCTGCTGGAACTTCTCGGCCAGCTTCATAAGCCGCAGGGCTTTGCGGTACCCCTCGTGATGCGTCATCCCGAAGTTCCGCGCGA
>JACQRS010000338.1 GCA_016206385.1 Candidatus Rokuibacteriota bacterium
CAGCGCCTCCTGCGAGAGTCCCAGGCCTCGCCGGTAGGCGGTCAGCCTCTCGGCGAACGACGTTGGGGGGCCGGAGGGCTGGAGTCCGAGGAACTCTCTGATCCTGGGCACCATCCACCGGGCAGGTTCGGCCTCATTCCCTTCCCAGTTTTCTATGGAACTCTTGCTCACCCCGATCCGCTTGGCCAACTCCCGCTGGCTGATGCCGAAATCCATCCTCCGCTTTCGTAGCTGGTCCCCGAGAGTCTTAAGTTCCTTGGGGTACCCGGGCGGAAGCGGCTTCTGTCCCTTCAAGGTGACATGGCAAAAAGGCAACGCCTTGGGCAGGCGTGTCTTGAACGAGAAGCGCAGCGTGTGGCAGCTCATGGACCTGGCGAGGCCGGCCCGGCGGACGGCGTTCTCCACGGCCTGCTGCAGCACGGACGCGTGCAGGTGGTGGTGGCCGGGGCGGCTGGCGCACGGGTTACGGTAGGGGTGGGTCGCGGGGTAGACCCACTGCCAGCCACACTCCGACGGGGCGAGCGGGGACTTGCGCCCGAGGCGGAACTGTCTCGTCCGTGGTTAAGCCCTGCCCGCCTCTGGTCACGGTCGCAGCGGCCACCTGCGCACGCAACCAAAAAATCGAATGGTCCCTGGCAAGCGCAGGCGACCGGCTTGCCCGAATCACCTTCCCCTCAGGAGGCTGCTGACGGGGTCAATGGAACAGGCTCTAGGCGGGGCGTGTGGCTCAGCCACCGGCAGGTCTCGTTATCGCACTGACAACCTGGACTTTCGACAATTTTTGCCTATGTTGCCCAACTGGGGCAGGCGAGAGAACGGGCCGCTCTAGCGTGAACTGATTTTCGCAGTGCCCTGGGCGGGCAAGAGCTATTGACCGCCTCCAGTGGTCGGTATCCTTTGCGTCATGGGCTCGACCGTGGATGGCCAGCTCCGCACCAGCCGGCCCGATGGGTTTAGGACGGACCGCGCGGTTTGGCCCCACGAGGCCCAAAGCCTGGACCGGCTCGAGGGCCTCGAGAAAAATAGAGGCTCTCGCTGTGCCGCGACCCGTCCGCTCTGTAGGAGACGGGCGTTGAACGATCTAGCCAGCCACGAGGACCGGTCGCTGCTCTGTCGCGCAGCCACGATCCTGTGCGCCCTCCCTTTGCCGCGCGTCGTCGAAACGATGCGCCCGCTACCGATCCGGCCTCTCGGCGGGATGCCGTCCTTCGTCTGCGGCCTTTCCGTTATCCGCGGCGTCGCCATCCCTGTGGTGAACGCCGCAGCACTCCTCGGTCTTCCTACCCATGAACAGGCCACCCGCCTCGTGACATTGAGGACCGGAGAACGCCTGGTGGCCCTGGCCGTCGAGGAGGTCGTCGGGGTCCGTACGCTCTCATCGGTCTCCCTCCAGACCCTCCCGCCGCTCTTGCACCGTGTGAAGCCCAAGGTCATCACGCTCATCGGGATGCTCGACGCGAACCTCCTGGTCGTGCTGCAGGACTCTCGGATCGTTCCCGACTGGATTTGGCGGTCACTCGCCGGTAACGGAGACACGTTATGTCCACTGGCGTGATGTCGCTCGACGTTGAGCGTTTCCGTGCCATCGTGGCTGCCCGCCTCGGCCTCCTCTTCGACGACGCGAAGTTCGGCCTCCTGGCCGAGGTCCTCAGGCGTCGCATTGACGCGAGCGGCGCTGCGCCAGAGGTGTATCTGGAGAGGCTTGCGGCCCCACAAGACTCCCGGGAGGAGATCGGCGCTCTGGCGAAAGAACTCACGGTCACGGAGACCTACTTTTTCCGCAACATGGAACAGTTCCGGGCCCTGGTCGAAATCGCGCTTCCCGACCGGATCGGCGCACGGCAGGCGCGGCGTTCGCTGCGATTCCTCTCCGCGGGATGCGCCTCGGGCGAGGAGGCCTACTCGCTGGCCGCCCTGGTCCGCCAGCACCTGCCTGAGGCGGCGAGTTGGGACGTCTCGATCCGTGGCGTGGACATCAACGCGGCCATGATCCAGAAGGCCCGGCGCGGCCGCTACTCAGCGTGGTCGCTCCGGGAGACGCCGGCGGATCTCCAGAGGCGCTGGTTCCGCGAGAAGGGCCCCGAGTTCCTGCTGGACGAAAGCGTGCGCAGCATGGTCAACTTCGAGGAACGCAACCTCGCCGAGGACAATCCCTCATTCTGGCAGCCCCAGACCTTCGACATCATCTTCTGCAGGAACGTCCTTATGTATTTCGTCCCGGAGACAGCCAGGGCGATCGTGGGCCGGCTGTCCCACGCTCTGGTGCCGGGCGGGTACCTGTTCCTCGGACACGCGGAGAATCTCCGGGGACTCTCACAGGACTTCCATCTGCGGCACACCCACGACACGTTCTACTATCAGCGCAAGCAGGGCGACGCCGATCGTCCGCTGCCGGATATCGCCCCTATCGCATGGACCGGCGCGTCTTCTTTGCCCAGCGCCCCCCTCGCACTCAACGCCCCTCTCGCGTCCGTCGTCGAGGCGGCGGACTCGTGGGTGGACGCCATTCGTCGCGCCGCGGAGCGGATCCAAACGCTGACCGAGAGCCGCGCCGCCCTGGCGCGCTCGGGTCCACGGACCGGCGACCGATCGCCCGCGGCCCACCCCCGGTGGGACGTCGAGCTCGCGGTCGAGTTGCTCCGAAAGGAGCGTTTCGCGGAGGCGCTGGCGCTCGTCCGCGAGCTTCCTCCGGAATCGGCCGACGATCCGGACGTCCTGCTCCTGCGAGCCGTCCTTCTGACCCAGAGCGGCAACCTCGCGGAGGCGGAAAAGGTCTGCGCCGATCTCCTGGCACTTGATGACCTGAACACGGGCGCGCATTACCTGTTCGCCATCTGCCGCGAAGGCCTCGGCGATCGGCAAGGGGCATTCGATCACGACCAGGTCGCGGTCTACCTGGATCCGGGCTTCGCCATGCCCCGGTTGCACCTCGGGCTCCTCGCCCGCCGGGCGGGCGAGCGGGAGGCGGCGCGCCGCGAGCTGGGCCAGGCTCTCGTGCTGCTCCAGCGCGAGGACGCCTCGCGGGTGCTTCTTTTCGGCGGCGGGTTCAGCCGCGATACCCTCGTGTCGTTGTGCCGCGCCGAGCTCGTGGCCTGCGGAGGCGCGCCTTGAACGTGCGGCCCTCCAGCGACGCGAGTCGTGCGGGCGGGCTCCCGCCGAGCTTCGATGCCAGGGCGGCGGAGCTGCGACGCAGCTTCGACGAATCGTTCGCGGTGGCTCCGCCCGACCACAGTCCGCAATTGGAAGATTTCCTGGCGGTGCGGATCGCCGGCGACGCGTTCGCGTTCAGGAGGACGGAGGTGGGTGGTCTCCTGGCCGGCCGGAAACTCGTGACGCTGCCGACCGCGTGCCCCGAGTTCCTGGGAGTCGTCGGGTTCCGCGGCCTCATCGTCCCGGTGTACAGCCTGCGCGCCATGCTCGGATATTCGCGCCAGGAGAGCCTGCGATGGGCGGTCCTGACGGCTTCGGGGGATTGCCTGGGTCTGGCCTTCGACGAGTACGAGGGCTACCTGCGGATCCCGAGCTCGCAGGTGGCGCCGCCGGACCAGGCCGGGATGATGCCTCAGCATGTCCGCGACGTGGCGCGCCACGCGGAGTCGGCACGTCCGATCCTCAGCTTCTCTTCCATTTTGGACGCAATCAGGAGACGGATCCGCCCCGGCGG
>JACQRS010000343.1 GCA_016206385.1 Candidatus Rokuibacteriota bacterium
AGCGAGACGCCGGGCCATGCGGCGGGCATTCCTCGGCAGCTCCGGGGGTGCGCCGTCGTACTTCACGGTCATGGTCTTGACCGTAACACGTCCGTGTGCTGGACGCGTGGCGCGGTGAAGGAGGGAACGGATGCTGACGGTGACGGACCGGGCGAAGCAGGAGCTCAGGGGGATCGTGTCGCGGCGGATACGGAAACCGGGCATCAGCCTGAGATTGGTGCGGAGCGCGCCCGCGCACTTCGGACTGGTCCCTGACGTTGAAAAGAAGGGCGATCACGTAGTGACGCACGAAGGGGCGAGCGTCCTGTTGATCGGTAAGGGGCTCTCGGGACTCCTAGGGGGGGTGACGATCGACTGCCGCGAGACGCCCGACGGCGCACAGCTCGTCCTCTCGAGAAGAGCGTAGCCGCGGCGGCGGGATGCCAGGAGACCGAAGGGGTAGGGGAAGCGCAGCGGTCGGCGAACGATCGCCGACTTTTCCGGTATGACGACGCGACTCTTCGGCTCCCTCGTGGTCGCCGCTGTGGTCCTGGCCTCCGGGTGTACAGGTCTCCGGCAGTTGGTGGGCTTGCCCGGGGAATCGTCGACCTCACGGCCGCCGATGGCCTCAGGCACGGGAGCGTCGTGAGCCTCCGACAGGAGAAGGTGCCGATCGTCCATCCCCTCACGGGCGAGCTTCTGGGCGAGCTCGACGTGGAGGTGGCGAGGGGCCGTGTCGTCGAGTTCCGGGACCGGTTTTCTGTGGTTGAGATCCAATCCGTTGCTGGCCGCCGCGTCAACGTCAAGGACCGGGCCGTCCCCCTCGGGGTGTCCCAGCAGGAGGAGGGGCCCGGGAATCGAGCGCCCACCCGGGGGTGGGAATGACGGGTAGAGCACGGGTGAGCGTCACGGCACGTGACGTGTGCGCCCGCGAGGAGGTGTGAGGATGACTCGACGGAATATGTGGCTACTCGGGTGGGGCATGGCGGTGGCTCTGAGCCTGGCCGCGTGTGCCCAGCAGCAGGCCGCGGGGCCCTCGATCGAGGCCAAGACCTTCGCGTTGACGCCGGCCACCGCCGCGCTGAAGGTTTCCTTTCTGACCGGAGAGCTGAAGGGCCTGAAAGTCGTCGAGCGCGTGGAGAAGGGAACGGGACGGGTGGTGGATCCACCGAAGCTCCAGGCAACGCTGAAGCTCAAGAATTCCGTGTCGGACCAGGCCGCCCGCCTTATCTCCGCGAGGATCGAGTACGCGGATGTTGACGGCAAGCCGATCCCGCTCGCCAAGGATCGGGGAGATGCCAGCTTCAAGTTCTACGGGTTCCAGGAGCGTCTCGACCCTGGCATGGAGATCTCTCAGGATATCGAGGTACCCTTCCCCGCCGCCGCGCTGAAGGAGAAGAAGCTCGGGGACATCCGGCTGGAGATCTCGTATATCCCCACTCCGTATCGCGAGGAGACCTCGAACATCCGGGTCTCGCTGGCGGAGTAGCCCCGGCGGCGGTCCGGTGAGAGCTGATTAGGCGTCCACGGCGCCGCTCGCGGTCGGCCGTGCGAACACGGTTGCCCCGAGGTTCGGTGCAGGATGATGAGAGCCCCGCGGGAAACCCCGCGCGAGCTCGGCAGGTATGTGGTGTGGCAGCTCCCCGAGTGGGGTCTCGTGGCGCTGCTGCTCGTCTGGCTCGCGCGGGTTCTGGACTTCTCGGGTTGGACCGGAGCGGCAATCTTCGGCGTGTGGGCCGCCAAAGACCTCCTGCTGTTTCCCGTAATGCGCGCGGTGTTCCGTGGACCGGGGGACAGCGTCTATCCCATCGGCGCGTGGGGAACAACGGTCGATGCCCTCACGCCATCCGGCTACATCCGCGTGAAGGGCGAGCTGTGGAGCGCGGCAAGCCTGGGAGGGCGGCCCGTTCCGGCCGGCACGCCGGTGATCGTGCGCGACGGCCGCGGGCTCACGCTGTTCGTAGAGGCGGCGGAGGCGGACGCCGGGCAGAGTGCGCTGCGTTCCTAACCCGCTCGTCCGCCCGGTGGGGCCATAAGAAGATCACGCTCGCCCGCCCGCTTCTGGGTTGGGCTATCCCCGCGTTCGGTAGCGCGCCAGGGCCAGCTCGACGATCGCGAGGATCGTCTCCGGGTATGTGCGCCCGGATGCGCGCGCCCCTTTGACGAACTCGGCTCCCGAGTGGAGGTAGGGGTTCGGGTTGGCCTCGATCAGGTAGACCGTGTTGTCCGGCGTAACCCGAAAGTCGAAACGGGCATAGTCGCGGAGGGAGAGGGCCTGGAAGCTCGTCAGCGCCGCCTGCTGCATTGCCGTGACAACGCCCGCGGGGAGGTCCTGGGGGATCCGGAACTTGCTTCCGCGGTAGGCGCGCGTGCCCTCCAGCCATTTCACCTCGACGCCGGCGATCCGAGGAGTACCTTCCGGCAGGTGGGAGAGGTCGAGCTCAACCGGTGGGAACGTCTCCGGCCGGGCGTTCCCGATCACCCCGATGTAGATCTCGCGTCCCTCGACGTACTGCTCGATGAGGACGGGATGGTCGAAGTCCGTGTGGAGCTCGTCGATCCGCCCGGGCTCTGGGCACGAAGCTTCCCCGCGCCAGGTAGTTCATGCTGAGCGTGGTCGCGTACGTCGTCAGCTCGACCAAGCTGGTTCGCTCGGCCTTCGTCTCGACGTAGAGCTGGAGGCGCTCGGCGGTCTCCCCGATGCCGTCGACCAGCGCCCGCACCACGCTCCGCCGCACGCCGGCCCAGTACTCGATCTTGTTGATCAGGTCCACCCGGTGCTCGCGCACCAGCTCCCAGGCGGGCCGAATCCCCTTGGTTCGGCGCCCCTTCCGGACGAAGAAGTCCGTCGCGCTTCTGGAGCCCGTCGTTTCCCGCTCGGGGCGTCACCATGTCGCCGGGGCGACAC
>JACQRS010000344.1 GCA_016206385.1 Candidatus Rokuibacteriota bacterium
CCCCAGAGTTACAAGTGGTTTTTCGAGTCGACCACCCAGGTCGAGGGGCACATGCACGCCGTCGTCCGCACCCACGCCGATGCCGAGACCAAGTACCAGCAGATGGAAATTATGGAAACTGCAAGCTACGGCAAGTGCCTGGTCCTGGACGGGCGCATGCAGTCGAGTCAGGCCGACGAGTTCATCTACCACGAGGCCCTGGTCCACCCCGGCCTCCTGCTCCCGCCGGCGCCGGCGCGGGCGCTGGTCATCGGAGGCGGTGAAGGGGCCACCCTCAGGGAGATCCTCCGCTACCCATCCATCACCCGCGCCCTCATGGTGGACATCGACCAGGAGGTGGTTGAGGCCTGTAAGCGCTACCTGCCCGAGTGGCACCAGGGCGCCTTCGAGGACCCGCGGACCGAAGTCCGTCACGAGGACGCCCGAGCGTACCTGGAACGGACCGACGAGCGCTTCGACTTCGTGGTGGTGGACCTGACCGAACCCCTCGAGGACGGGCCTGCCTGCCTGCTCTTCACCAGGGAGTTCTACGCCCTGGTCCGAGACCGGCTCACGCCCCACGGGGTGATGACCATGCAGGCGGGGATGACGAAGGTAGGCGAGCTGGACTTCTTCACGGCCGTCCACCGGACGCTCCGGGAGATCTTCCCCGTTGTGGCGGCGTACCAGGCCTTCGTTCCCTGCTTCGGGACCCCGTGGGGATTCATCCTGGCCTCGAAAGGCCCTGACCCCTGCTCCCTCTCCCCTGAGGCCGTGGACGGCCTCATCGCGGAGCGGGTGCGGGGAGAGCTCGGCTACTGGGACGGGCAGACCCACGCCCACGCCTTTGCCCTGCCCAAGCACATCCGCCGAGCGCTGGAGCGGCAGAACCGGATGAGCACCGACGCCAATCCGCTCATCTTCCGCTAGGAGGCTCGGCCCACGTGCCGGGAGCGTCGCGCGGAATCGGCCTGATTCTCCTCGTCCTCCTGACCGGCGTCATCGTGGGCGCATTCCTCGGCGAGCTGCTGGGCGTCCTCCTCCCCCAGGGGTTCTGGCAGACCTTCCTCACCCACGGCCCCACCGTCGGGCTGACGAGCCCGGCGACCCTTGATCTCCGCTTCCTCTCGCTCACCCTGGGCTTGGCCCTGAAGGTCAATCTGGTGGCCGTGCTCGGGGTGGTCGTCGCAGCCCTCGCCCTCCGCAAGTTGTGAGGCCCTCCGCTCCCCGGTTGATCCTCGCCTCGGCGTCGCCGCGGCGGGAAGAGCTGCTCCGCCGGCTCGGCCTCTCCTTCAGCGCGGTCCCGAGTGAGGAGCCTGAGGAGTTCCCGCCCGGGCCACCCGAGGAGGCGGTCCGAGCCGTGGCCCTGGCCAAAGCCCGGGCCGTGGCCGCCCGCGTCGGCTCCGGTGTGGTCCTTGGAGCTGACACGATCGTCGTGCTGGACGGGGCCGTACTGGGCAAACCGAAGGACCGCGACGATGCCCGGCGGATGCTCCGCGCACTCGAGGGGCGGTCCCACCACGTGATCACCGGCCTCGCGCTGGTTGAGGCGCCGGCCGGCCGCGAGACCTCCGCAGCCGTCGTGACGCGGGTCCGGATGGCCCGGTACGGCGGGGGCGAGATCGAGGCCTACCTGGCGACAGGCGAGCCCTACGACAAGGCCGGCGCCTACGCGATCCAGGGAGCGGGCGGCCGGCTGGTCGCCGAGGTTGCCGGCTGCTACACCAACGTGGTAGGGCTTCCCCTGACCACGACGCGGCGGCTCCTGGCTGAGTGGGGAGTCGTCGCGGCGTAGGGTTGCCGGTCTGAAGGCTCGGCTTCTCCGTCTCTACTGGGCGCTCTTCCGCCGGTTCGGTCCCCAGCACTGGTGGCCAGGGAAGACCCCCTTGGAAGTGGCGGTGGGCGCAATTCTCACCCAGAACACGGCCTGGCCAAACGTGGAACGCACCCTCAAGCGCCTGAGGGCGCGGAAGCTTCTGACTGTCAGGGGGCTCCTGGCTCTGCGCGAGGGCGAGCTTGCGCGGCTGATCCGCCCGGCCGGCACCTACCGGGTCAAGGCCCGGCGCCTCAGGGCCTTCCTCGCGTTTCTCCGGGCGCGCTTTGGTGGGCGCTTTGGAGGGCTCAGGAGGGCGCCGCTCGGGGAGCTCCGCACCACGCTCCTGTCGGTCTCCGGAATCGGCCCGGAGACGGCGGACGCCATCCTGCTCTACGCGGGGGGTCGGCCGGTCTTCGTCGTGGACGCCTACACGCGCCGCGTCTTGGCGCGTCACCGCCTGGTCCCGCCGGCCATCGGCTACGAAGCGCTCCGGGGCCTCCTCGAGCGCCACCTCCCGAGGGACCCGGCCCTCTTCAACGAGTACCACGCCCTCCTGGTGGCGGTGGGAAAGCGCTACTGCCGGAGCCGCCCGCTCTGCGAGGCCTGCCCGCTCCGCTTCGATCTCAAGGGCCGCCCGCCCCGTTCCCTTTCCCCGCTCCGGTGATCAGTAGATGCCGGACGGGAAGTAGTAGCCCTTCGGTTCCTGATACTGACCCATCGCCATGAGCGTCAGGGGCTTCTCCACCCGGAAGCCCTCCCTCAGGTACCACTGGAAGAAGCTCGCCTGTCGGGTCGGAAGCAGAAAGAACAGGGGCTCTTGGATCAAGGCGCCAATGCCCAGGAGGAGCGCCTTCATGTCCTCCTCGCTCTCGCTTATCGCCTGCCTCCGACCTCGAAGATCAGGTCGGCGATCCGCTCGGCGGCGTCAGGGACCGCCAGGCTTCGGGCTCGCTCGCCCATGCGCGTGAGGCGGTCCGGGTCCGCCAGGAGCGAGCCGATCGTCTCAAGGAGGCGCCCGGGAGTGAGGGTGGCCTCGGGCACGATCACGGCCCCGCCTGCCGCCTCCACGAGCCGGGCGTTGACGGTCTGCTCATCGCGGCTGGCGCCGGGAAGCGGAATGAAGATGGCTGGCCGTCCCAGATGGCAGCACTCGTTTACCGTGCCGGCGCCTGCCCGGCTCACCACCAGGTGGGCTGCCGCATAGGTGTCCCTCAGCTCCGGCCCGACGTACGGAAGCACCCGGTAGCGCGCCTGGAGGCCCACGGGAAGCTCTTTGGCCAGGGCGTCGAGCCAGTCTTGGTCCCCGGTCCTGGGGTTCGCCCCGCACTGGTGGATCACCTGGGTCAGCTCGAGAAGCCGGGGGAGCACTTCCCCCACTGTGCGGTTGATCCGGTGAGAGCCCTGGGCTCCGCCCGTGACATAGACCAGGGGGATCCGGGCGTCTAGACCGAAGCGCGCAAGCCCTGCTTCCCGCGACCCCCTGGCAAGCTCCGGCCTCAGCGGGTTCCCGGTAACCACCACGCGATCAGGAGGGAAGTCCCGGCTTGCCTCCTGAAAGGTCAGGGCGATCCTGGAC
>JACQRS010000324.1 GCA_016206385.1 Candidatus Rokuibacteriota bacterium
CTCCAGCAGCGCGCCCTCGACCTGCTCAGGGTCTCCCTCACCTTGTAGCCAGAACGCTCGGGCACCGAGACTTGCCGTCGTCAATAGAATCAATGCCATACCCTCTTGGGGGAGGGGGAACTTCGGTCTAGCGGTCTGCCGATCCGATGAAGCGGACCGGGATCCCGAGGCGCCGCGGCGGGTAGCAGACGTTGACCCGCTCGTCGCAAATCTGGTAGTCAAGCCACGCCGGGATGACGCTGCCGCTCACCGGACCCCGGCCGTTAACCGCCTGCACGCGGAACACGAACTCGGCGCGCTCCCGCACCACCACGGCGCGCACCGTCTCATCTCGCTGGCCCGGGGGGCTCGATACCATCGAGACCGTCACGCCGTGCCTCTCCAGCTCTGTGAACGTGAAGGTTAGGGGGATGAGGAAACCGGAATCCCCCTTGTTGAGATAGCCGTGATGCCTCGGCGGAACCCGGACCAGGACGCGAAACGTCCCGATCGCCGATGCGTCGAGCGTCACGCTGCCTCCGACGAGCTCCGCCGTGACTTCCGGCGCCCGTCCGAGGGATGGGCTGACCTGCGAGTCCGCGCCCGGTAGCGGAAACAGGGCGCAGGCCACGCCGACGAGAACCCCGGCCCCGAAGCGGCGTACGCTCACGGCGACCGGCCCGTGCCGCCGTTCTGGCGCCAGAGCAGCTCTCGCACCTCCGAAACGGTGGGCGGCCCCCAGCGCGCGAACAGCACGCGCCCCCTCCCATCCGTGATCACCGTCGCGGCCGCGGCCTCGAGCTTGAGCGCGTCCAGCGCCGTCTTCTTGACGGACGCGGCCTGCGCCCGCTTCATGTCCGCGAGCAGCTTGTACGGCGGCCGGTAGGTCGCAGCCCAGGCCCCGAGTTTCTCCGGGCCTTCGGCCTCGTCGTACGGCACCCCGTACATGGCGAGGACGTCCGCGCCGAAGACAGTACGCAGGTGCTGCATCTGCGGAAGCTCGGTCACGCAGGCGGCGCACCACGTGGCGACCGTCGTGTACAGGACGAGCGTCGGCCGCGGTCCGAGCCCGTCGCCGACCGTGACGGACAGTTGCCGGGGGCCGCGTTTGGCGGAGGCGACGGGGTACGCCGGCTTCGACGGGCTGGTGGCCGGGACACGGTACGGCTCGACAACGAAGGCGGCGCCCGTCGGCGACTGGGCAGAGTTCTCGTAAACGGTGACCAGCGTGTTCGCCGACACCGGGCCGGTATCCTGGGTCTTGCCCGATGGCCACCGGACGACCAGCGATCTGGCGCCGGGGCGCTCGCCGATCCCGATCAGCGCCGTGGCGCTGTTCTGGGCCGCCAGGCCCTCGCCCGCCCGGTGCTCGCGGACCAAGGTGAGACCGTCGAGCGCCACCGTGATCACGGCGCCGTACCCGTCGCGATTACTCCACGACGTCGTCGGCTGGGCGGTGTGGTTGCCGCCGACGAACCGGACCGCCAGCATCGCGTTCTTGCGGACTCCGCCCGAGGTCCGGTCTCCCATCCGGTTCCGGTGGAGCTGGACCGTGGGCGCGGTCGCGCTGACGGTCACGAGATCCGGCCAGCCGTCCCGGTCGTAGTCCAGGATCGCGAAGGACCGCCCGTCACCGGGGTCGTCCAGGCCGGAGATGCCCGAGATGTTCACGAACTCCTTGCCGCTGCTGTTGAGGTACACGGAATCGCGCTCGTTGCCGCTGAGGGAGGCTCCCTCCTTGATCTGCCGGCCCTGTTGCAGAACCCCGTCGAGGTGGCGGAACGAGGCGAAGCCGCCCTGCCGCTGCGTGCGCACGACCGTGCGCCAGAAGTCACTTCAGAGGTCGAAGTCGGTCTCGACCTCCTTCGGCGCCGTGTAGTAGCCGCTCAACGAGAAGATGTCAAGCCAGCCGTCGTTGTTCAGGTCCACGAACTGCGCCCCCCAGTCCCAGCCCGACTGCTCGACGAGGAGCTTCGGCGGCGCGGCCCCTGACACCTTGTCGAGGCGACCCGGAACGTTGCGGTACAAGGTGTTGCCCGCCGCCAGGATCCCGACCCGCGGGTCCACCCCCGGGAGCTGTCCGATGATGCGCCGCCCCGCCTTGCTCGACATGTTCGCGACGTAGACGTCCTGCCGCCCGTCGTTGTCGTAATCCCCCCACGTCGCCCCCATGCCGAAATTCGGATAGCCCAGGCCCATTTCCGCCGTCACCTCCGCGAACCTCCCACCCCCGAGATTCCGGAAGAGCTTGGGGGGTGAGAAATCGTTGGCCAGGAACACGTCCGGCTTGCCGTCGGCGTCGAAATCGGCCCACGTCGCCTGGTACGTGTTCCGGAACACGCGGAGGGGCGAGTCCTTCACGACCTCGAACTTGCCCCCACCGAGGTTTCTCAGCAGGACATTGGGAGGGCCCGGCAGATCCGTGAACGGGTTGTCCTTCTTGTCCATCAAGCGCTGCAGCTCGGCGATGTCCTCTCGGGGCAGATACCCCTCGAAGACCTTGGGGTCGAACCGATAGTGCTCCCAGTACGCCATGTGGGATGCGTAGGTCGCGAAGTACACGTCGAGCAGCCCGTCCCCGTCGTAATCGACCGCCGAGGTCGAGGACACGAGATACGGCAGCGATCCCTCGCCCACCCATGCCGAGCGGTCCACGAAGCGCCCGTTCTCCCAGCGGAGGTACACGCTGCGCGCCAGGGTGCGGCCGATGACGACGTCGAGGTGGCCGTCGTTGTCGAAGTCGACGAAGATCGCCGAGGAGCTGTACCCCTCGAGGTCCAGCCCCAGCCTGGCCGCGATCTCCTCGAACGTCCCGTCGCCGCGATTGCGGAAGAACATGTTCTTCCCGTACTGCGGCATCACGTAGATGTCGTCGAATCCGTCCCGGTCGAGATCGACGACGGCGACGCCGGGGTGACGATCCAGCGCCTCGAGGGAGAAGTGGTCGTGCGGGGGCTTGAAGCTCTTCTTGTCCTTGTCCAGGATGGACGCGAGCCGAAGCTCCTGGTGGATCGAGCGGCGCGCCCGCGCTGCCTCCTCGGGCCCCAGCGCGACGTCGAGCACCTCCTCGAAGAGCAGCTCGTTCCGCTCCATCGTCGAGAACTTTTCGGTCCGCCACTCGTAGATCTTCCAGGTCGCCGGGCCGCCCGCGCTGGCGGGCGGGCCCTGCTTCCACCGGACCGTCTGGCGCGTCTTGAGCCACACCCAGCCGCCCGACCTGAGCCGCCCCACCCCCTGGAAGGTGAGGTCTGTCTCGAACCGGTCGCGCTGCTCGTTGAGGAACCGGCCACGGATGACCTTGAACTCGGTCCACGGGACGCTGACGTACTCGACCCGCTCCAGGAAGGCGCGCCAGAGCCGCGCATTCGCCAGGGCAACAGATCGCGCCTGGCCAACGGCCCACGAGGGCATCCGCACGGCGGTGTTACCGACCTCTGCGCCCGGTGCCGGGGCCTCGCCCACGAGGTCCACGACCGTCACCTGATCCTCGAAAAGCTCGCGGCTCAGGTGGTCGGGGAGCTGGAGGTTCATCAGGCTCGCGGCCAGGAGCTTGAACTGGGGCGTCAGCTGGAAGATCAGCTCTTCGGACGCCACCATGGCCTGCCATGCGCGGCGCGTCTCGCGGTGGGGATCGACGATGCCCGCGACCTTCAGGTTGCCGTACACCCCGACGAGCACAGCCGCCGCGAGCCCGATCGCCACCGCTCCGCGCAGCAGCGCGGGGATGGGCAGCGCGGGTCGCCGCGCGAGGAGCCAGGCGCCCACGGCCAGGCAACCGAGCTGGAAGAGCAGAATCGCGCCGATGTAAGGGCCGTGCGAGATCTGCTCGTCCGGCGACACGATCCGCTCGACGGCCCACTTGTTGAGCGTGAGACCGACCAGCAGGGCGAGCGAGCCCAAGAGGCCCCCGGAGGTGCGGCCAGGAGTCAGGAGGCGCGTGGCTCTCTCCTCTTGGTCAGAAACCAGAGGGCACCCGCGGCGACCAACCGGGGCTGCGGGCCGCCCGGTCCCTCTCGTACGCCTGCGATCCGGAGCAAGCGTCGTGCCATCAGGCGCCCCAACCGGAAGCGCTTCACCGGCAGTGCGTTGAGACGCGGTGTGCCCCGGGGGTCACATTCGCTCTGCAAAGGTTTTCTCCTCTTGGGAAGAACGCTGCAACACCTTGAAACCTCGCTCGCTTCCGGGGCGCAAGACGCATGTCCCGCAATACGACACCAGCAGGTACTTCCGCACTCCAATGGTCATCAGCGTGATCCACGCCCACCAGCGCAACAAGCCCCGGACCCTTCCGCCATGGGACACGCTCTCCCCGCCCGACGCCGCATCCGGCCGCCACTACACCAGCGTTTCAACGGAGCGGGGTCGCGCCGCGACGTACCACTCGATGGTACGCCGCAGCCCCTCATGCAGGTCATAGCGCGGTTCCCAGTCAAGGAGCTGCTTTGCACGCCTGTTGTCGAGTGCACGGCTCAAGACACCCACCGGCTTCGTCGGGTCGAATACGAGCTGCCTCGGCTCGTGGCCCACAAGCCTCAAGATGGTCTTCACGACATCTTTGATTTTGTAGCGTCTCGCCGTCCCGAGGTTGATCGGGGTGCAGTCGGTGATGTTTTCCGTCGCCAGGAGCGTGCCTTCGACGATATCGTCCACGAATGTGAAGTCGCGGTCCTGCTCCCCGCTGCCCCAAACCACGTAGGGATCGCGCCGCTCCACCGCCCGCTTGATCAGCGCGATGATGGCGTGCGTATCGTTCTCGCGGTCGCCGTACGCCGTCACGTAGCGACAGATTGAGCCCTTTAGGCCGTACTGGTCGTGATACGCCTCCAGCTCGAGTTCGCCCATGAACTTCGCCCAGCCGTAAGCGCGGTCGCAGCTCGCGATGCCATCGCGGAACGCATCGTCCTCCTGGAGCAGGTAGTCCGAGTCATACGAGTTCTGCAACGACTCGGGGTACACGCACGCAGTGCTGGCGTAGTGCACCCGATCCACGCCCGCCTCCCAAGCAGCCTTGAAGGTGCTGTGGTTGATACCGAAGGAACCGCAGCAATCGGCGGGTCGCGTGTCCACGAAGCCACGTCCTCCGATGACGGCGGCGACGTGGATCACGACCTCCTGACCCGCCATCGCCCGGCGCGCCTGCGAGATGTCCTCGAGATCGCACCACTGGAACCGCTGGTGGTCCGCCTCGATAGTCTGTCGATGCGTCGATCCCTGGTACTCGAAGCCGTGCTTTCGCCAAACCTCGAGCACGGCGTCGCGCGAGCCGGAGCTAAGGTTGTCCGCGACCGTCACGTGTGCGCCCAAGTCGATCAACCGATCCAGGACATGGGTTCCGATGAACCCTGCCCCACCCGCCAGGAGGACCTTCTTCCCCCGATAGAAGCTCATGACTCGTTCCCCTTTCCGAGTGCAGAAACAGTACGCGGTGTCGCACGTCACTCCTGTCGCGTCCTTCGCTCCTCGATCGCCCGCTCGTACAGCTCGTCGTACACCCGGGCCCTGGACTCCCAGCTATAGCGTTCCTCGACCAACTCCCGTCCGGCCTGTGCCATGTGCTGGGCGCGGCCAGGGCCACGGAGCAGTGTCAAGACATGGTCAGCAAACTCGCGCGGCGTCTGGGCGACGAGGTAGTGCCGGCCGGCCACGCCCTCGAGCCCAACGGTGGAACCGGGGTAACACACGATCGGCAAGCGCATCGCCATGGCCTCGAGCATCTTGCTCTTGAGGCCGGTACCGTGCCGGATGGCGCACACGTAGACCTGGGCCGAGCACACCGCCCGGCGGAGATCAGGCAGATTGGCCGAGAGTCGGATACTCGGCTTCGCGGCCAGTTCTTCGACCTTCGAGGCTGGGCTAGCGCCGACCAGGTGGAAGACCGCTTCGGGCACCTCGCGTCGGACAAGCGGAAAGACATCGTTCGCGAATTCGAGGGCCGCTTCGATGTTCGGCGCGTAGCCCAAGTGACCATGGAAGACGAGCGCGTGCGGCTCCTTCTCCACCGGAACCGGGTGGAAGTATTCGGTGTCGGTCCCGTACGGAATGAGATCGACCCTCGCCTCAGGCACCACGCGACGGACCTCCTCGGCGTCCCGCTCGGCCACGACCGTGCACCGCTCGAACCGCGGGTACACGAGCCGCTCGTAACGGGGTTCGACGAGCCTGAGCAGCCGGTAGTAGAGCCACTCGCGGACGTCCTGGGCACACCGAAGCATCTCATCGCAACGAAGGGTCCAGGAGTCGTGCAGGGACAGGATCTTGGCGACGGGAAGTCCCGCATCTACCAACCCGCCCGCGAACCCCCCTTCGACGTGGAGTACATCCCACGGGTGATCCCGCGTTGCGGCCCGAAGCAGCGCCATGAGACGACGTCGGTGGGGCAGGTTGTTGCCCCAGAGGTACGCGGAGAATTCGTTGGCGACCCGAAGGGGAAGCGAGTTGCCGTCAGCGGAGATCGTCTGCACCGAGGCGCAGTGAGCCCGTGCCCAATCCAGGTGTCGTGCATCCTCGTCCACTAGTAGCGATACCAGATCGATCGAGTGGCGCCGACCGAGCTGCCTGATGAGATTGCCGCCATAGAGCCGAAAGCCGCCTCGCGAGGGAAGGTACGGAAGCGCCTGTGAAATGAAGCCGATCCTCATGGCTGTGCTCCGTCCCCTTTTAGGCCGCTAATACCCGCGTGGGATGGCCCCAACGTGGCAACGCTCATTCCTCGTTCAAGCCGCTTGAGTCTTCTTTCAATTCCACGCCAGGTGATGTTGTCTGATCCGCCATGCCTTCTCGACCAAGAAGGCCCGCCTTCTTGTTGGTCAACCTTGTCACAGAGGCTGACGTCTCGGACAATGCCGAGGAATCGAAGAACGCGAAGGACGGAACGCCTTTCAACGCTCATCGGTAGATCGTGGCCGTCCCGGCGATGTCTCGAGAATCGGGGGCGTGAGCTCGCGAGATGCAGCGCTGGCACGAGTGCTCACGCATCATCGCGGTATCTCGACTGCACCGGCCGCATGCGCCGACCCTTCACATCGGGCGGCTGGCCGCTGACGCAACCTCAACAGGATGCCCAGGGTAACCAGGGGAACAAGCGTGAGCGCCCACACGGCCTTGCCGATGGAGTGGTGGATGAAACCGCTCGCCACCTCGGGCCCCACGTAGTGGACGCCGGTCGCTATGACGGCGACCCGGAACGCGTTGGCCAGGATCGCAATCGGAATGGCCGAGGCGACCAGGAGGAGCTTCCGTGGGACCGTTCGCTGCGTGACCTGGGCGAAGGCGACCGTGAGGACGAAGAGCGCCAGGAGGAACCGCAGCCCGTTGCAGATCTCGGCCACCTCGAGGGTGAGCGACGGGAGCTGGATCAGGAGGCCGTGCCGGTAGAACGGCACGTCCGCGAGCGCAAGGGCCAGGCCCGCGAACTCGACAGCGAACAGCTGGAGGTCGAGCGTGACGGCATCCACGGCCGCTCGGGGGAGGGGCAGCATGAGGAGCAGGAAGGCGACGGGGAACGCTGCTCGCCGGAGACACGACGCGCCAAGCCGCCAGAGCACCAGCCCGGCCACGGCCAGGACGGCCGACAGCCCTTGGAGGAAGAGGCTACCGCGCCACCAGCCGACCCCGAGCAGGCCGACGGCGCCCAGCACGAGGACGGCGCCGGCGGGACGCCCCCGACCGGCCGTCGCGCGCAGCCCGTCGCGGTCCATCCACGCCAGCATGGCGCTGAACAGCGGGACGAAAGGGCCGTGGGCAGCGTAGCTGTCGGTCCACCAGACGCCGCCGAGCTGCTGGAAGACCGGCGCGTACAGCCCGGCCAGCGCCGCGACGCTCAGGAGCCACATCCAGGACACCGCCGGCCCCCTACACCCACCCCCGGAGCTTGTACACGACGGTCGCCAAGACCTCGTACGCGACGTCCTCGAGCAGCGTGAGGCCCTCCCCGGGCGTGGGCCGGTTCCCCGGCATGAGGCTCGGCGCGGGATGGGTCAGGATGCCGACCCGCTCGAAGACGAGGCGTGCCCGTCGCATGTGGACGGGGTCCGTCACCAGGACCGCCGAGCGCCACCCACCACGGCGCATGATCGCGGCGACCCGGACGGCGTTCTCGTAGGTGCGCGTCGCCCGGTCCTCCACCACGATGTCGTCCGGCTTCACGCCCATCGTCAGCGCGAGCTGCCGCATGAGCTTGGCTTCCGTAGGGACGGCCGCGTCCGGGGCGGTGACCCCGCCGGTGACGATGACGCGGGGCGCGTAGCCCTGCCGGTACAGCTCGACGCCCCGCTGGAGACGCAGGAGGGACTGGCACTGCAGCGCCCCGGGCCAGGTCACCCCGCCCCCGAGAATCACGATCGCGTCCGCACTCCTCGGCGCGGCCGGGATGACCCACGCACTCGCCGCGAGCCGCGGCACCGGGCTCGCCCCGGCGACGAGCGTGGCGAGCGAGACAAGCCCCGCCGCGAGGACTATCAGCAACCCGGCACGCTGCGCGCGCGCCATCAGGCACGGGCCCGAAGGATCACGCGGGCGGTCCCGGGATCCGGTAGACGTGGGTGGCGTAAGGACCGAAGCGGTCGCCCATGCTCGCGGGCGAGCGCACCTCGACGGTCCGGCCCTCGCCAATGACCTCCACCGCCGCCGCCGGCTCGGCCAGCCGGAGCACCGCTTCCACCTCGCGTGGAGTATGGTTCACAGCGATCAGGTAGCGGACATCCCCCACGCGCTTCGCGAGGACCCGGATCGGGCCGGCCGGGGAGACACCGGCCAGGATCTCCGGCGCGTCGGGGCCCAGTAGTGCCGGCTCGAGCGATCGGATCTCCTTCGTCAGCTTGACGAGCCGTCGCCAGAGCTCCGACCGCTGGGCGGGGTCCCTGACCCAGGCGAGCCCCTTGGCCCCGTAGCTCCAGTAAAGCAGCCCCTTGGCGCCCGCGACGATCGCCATATAGCTCATCGTCCGGAGCTCGTCGTACGTGGGCCAGTGCCCCTTTGCGCCGAACGGGAAGAACTGGATGACGGCCCACACGGGCCGGCTGCCCTCCACGCTCGCCTGGGCCTGCTCGACCCACTCGGCGACTCGCTCGAGGGGAGACGTCGCTCCCTCCGGGACGTTGAAGATCGGATAGGGATCCACGCCGATGACGTCCGCCGCATCACGCCAGCGGTCCAGCTCGCGCGGGCGGTCCTGGGCGATGAAGGTGACGCCGCCCGCGGCGTGGGCCTGGAGGAGCCGGGCCTGCTGGAACACCCGGCGCACCTCATCCGTGGGGGCCTCGTCGGCGGTGTACCAGCCCGCGAGCCCGGGCCGTCCGGCGAGGGCGCGTGCCATGCAGGCGGTGAACCGGTCCGCCCCGAGGGCGCTGGCGGCCGCGCCGCCGCAGGGCGTCCTCGCGGGCCAGTGTGGATGCTCGCGATACCACGAGTTGACCGTGTGCAGGTACCACATCCCGTGGTGCCGGAGCGCCGCCAGCAGCGCCTCCAGCGCGGGCACCGGGGCGGCGCCCATCCAGTAGTTCACGTACACGTCGAGGGGCGCCTCGGCAAGCTCGGCGAGACGGGCCGCGTAGCTCTGCGGGCTCGCGGAGTACCCGGTCGTGTCGTAGATGCCCAGGACGAAGCGCCGTCGCCCTCCCAGCACGAGGACGTGATCCTCATCCACGACGACGCCGAGGGCCTTCCGGAAGCCCGCGGGCAGCTTCACGATCCGGTGCGGCGGATACTCGAACACGAGCGATCCCGTGTCGCGGCGCAGCGCCTGGAGCCTGAGCAGGTAGGACCCCGGGCGCAACGCTGCTGCGTCCACGGTCATCGGGAACGTGGGGCTCGGCGGTGGCGTCTCGACGGACGCCACCGGGGTCGCGTCGCCGTCGCGGACCGCGCTCAGGCGGATGAGCAGGTCGGACAGTCGGAGGCGGGCCTCTTCGGGACGGACGGTCACCGACATCCGGATCGGGCGCGGGCGGTCCTCGAAGAGGACGCCACGGTAGTTGGGGAAGCGGAGGAACCCTTCGACGACCGGCGGGACCTGCCGGCGGACCTCCAGATCGTCGAAGAACACGCTCCCGTCAGGCTTCTGGTACGCCTCGAGCCGGAGCACGGGCGACTCGCCCGGCCGGACGAGGAAGCTGCGCTCCACCGGCGTCCAGTCGGTCGTCCCCCGGTGGACGGGCCCGGTCACCGCGCCCTTCCCCCAGAAGATGCCGATCCGACCTCCGGCCCCCGCGCCGTTCATCCCGGCCGCATGCGTCCGCACCCACCCGCGCACGGTGTACCAGCCAGGGGCCAAGGGGAGCGCCTGCGTCATGAGGGGGTAGTACCGAGCGAGGTGGCTGTCACGGAGGTGAGCGCTCCGGGCGCCGGTCCGCGTGACCTGGCCGGACAATCCGAAGTGGAGCGGCTCCCCCACCTGCCACCCGACCGCCCGTCCCGAAGCGTCCAGCTCCTCGAACGACGGGTTCCGGACGAGGTTCACCGCCTCCTCTGGCGACTCGTACAGTGCCACGAGTCCCCCCGTCTGGAGCTCGGGGCCCGCCCCGGCGACCGAGAGCCACGACGCGATCGCAAGCGTCACGAGGAGCATCCCCCAGGCCGTCCAAGCCGCCATCGCTCAGGCCCTCTCCGCAACCCGCTCGTTCGCCGGGGCGGCGTCGTCGGCCGGCGCCACGCTCCTCGAGACCTTCGGGCGGAACACGAGGAAGTGCCGCACGCTGCCAAGGTCACGGAAGCCCACGGCCCGGAACGCCTTGAGGGACGGCGTGTTCCGGTCGTGCACGCCCGCGTAGGCGGTCCGCCAGCCGCGCTCCTTGAGCCACAGGCACGCGATGTCCAGGATGTCCTTGAACAGCCCCTGGTTGCGGTATTGAGGGAGCACAAAGCCGGCGTTGAGCTCCGCCTCGCCTATCCGCAGTTGGAAAAGCCGGCTCGCATCCTCGGGACCGTAGATCCAGATCAACCCCGCCACCTCTTCCCCGACCCGCGCCACCGCGCAGACGTCGACGCCGTCGATCCTGTCCTGGTAGTACTCGGGAGGTAGCTCGGCGCCGCCCGCCCGCCAGGCCTGGAGCTGGCCTGCGTCCCAGACCTCCAGCGTGACGCCCTCCCGGGGCGTCGGCATCCGGCCGTCCGCCCGGAGGTCACGTGCCAGAATGAAGAATCGGTTCGGGCGCAGGAAGCCGAACGCTGCCCAGTAGAGTGTTTCCCGCACCCCCCGCAGGCCGAGGGTGATCCGGAGTTGGCGCGCCTTCCGCACCCACCCGTGCAGCCAGTTCCGCAAGCCCGAGAAGCGGGCATTGAACCTCGAGCGCATCGTCCAGGCAATCGCCGACCCGGAGATCTCGGTGGCCCTGAACCAGGAGTACAGGCGTGCACGGAAGACCAGATCGTAGTAGCCCGTCAGGTACTCGAGCTTCGAATTGAACCCGAGCTTGAAGTGGTAGACGCCGAACCCGGGATCGTCCTCGCGCGGCGGGAAGTGGGTGCCTGTACCGCCCCAGTCGATCTTCTCGCACCCCGCGGCCTGGGCCCAGCGGATGAACTCCCAGTAGAGGAGGGGGCCTTGGTTGAGCTTTGGGCCGACCGCGTGTTCCCGCAGGCTCACGTACAGCATGGTGGCCTTGCTCCCGAGGCGCACCCCGAGTAGCCCGCCCACGATCTCGCCCTGGTGCTCCGCCAAGAGCAAAACGCCCCTCCCCGGACGCAGGAACTCGGACCAGAGCCGCTCGAAGTACGATCGACCCCTCACCGGGAGCCCTTTTCGCCGTCCCACGACGGCCAGCGAGGTGTGGAACTGCCGCACCTCCGCCAGCGACACGGCGGGCTTCACTGTCACCCCCCGCCTGGCCGCCGATGCGATGTACTCGCGGAACCGCTTCCGCAGCTTCCGCTGGAGCTCCGCCTCGGGCTCGCCGAGATCCATCGTCATGCCGACGCGCGGGGTGTTCCAGATCGTCCAGTCCTCGTCGAGGGGCTGGAAGCCGCGCGCCACGAGCGCGGCGCGCCAGACCCCCTGCTCGTTCGGCACCCTCGGGGACAGGCGGAGGAAGACGGCGCGCGTCTCCGCCGCGATGCTGTGGAGCGTCTCCACGATGGTGTCCCAGGCACCGGTGGGCGCGTCCGAGGCGAGGAGCGGGCCGCCGGGGGCGTAGAGAATGGACCACCCGAGGAGGGGCAGTCGCTTGACGAGAATCGAGACCGCTGCCATGCACGCCCCGTCGTCGAACACGGCGAGGCGACGCGACGTCCAGCCCTGGCTCGTCCGCACCTCTCCCCACTCGTACCCCTGGCGGACGTCGTGGTAGGGCAAGCTCACGACGAGGCCGTTCCACGCCGCTCGGGACCGGATCTCGCGAACCGTGTACGTGCCCATCGCTAGATCAGCGGCTCCTCGAGATGGCGCCTGACCTTGGCGAGCAGACCGGGCGCCAGCCGCCGGATGTGTCGGAGTCGCCGGGAGGTCGCCCGACTCATGGGCCGCCGGGTGGCCAGGGCCCGAGGCACGCCCAGGAGCCCGTCGCGGAGGCCGCGAACGTACCCCCGGAACTGACCCGCCCGGGCAGACGTGAAGGCCATGAGCGCGAGGTCCCGGCCGATCGCGCGCGCCGCGTCGGGGCCCCGGCGGTTGCGGAGGGCGACCCAGATCGCGTTCCGCGTGAACGTGTAGTAGATGCGGGAGGACGGCCGGGCCTCTGCCGCGACGAGGTGCGTGACCCGCACGCGGGGCGAGTAGAGGAGGTCGTGGCCCGCCTCGAGGAGGCGCAGGGCCAGGTCGAGCCCCTCGTGGCCGAGGAACAGCGGCGCCCAGTAGCCGCCCACCCGTTCGAAGGCATCGCGACGGACCGCCGAGGCGCCCTCCAGGACGTAATCGGTGACGAACTCCTCGTCCGCGAACCGCGCCCAGTCGCGTGGATGACACCAGTCACGACGCGAGAGGCCTCCCGTCTCGCTCAGGATCTTGAAGCTCGCGCACGCCACCGACGGGCGCCGCTCGAAGATGTCCACGATGGTCCGCACGTCGTCGGCAGTCGTCAGGAGCACGTCGTTGTCGAGCGTGACCACGATCTCGCCTTTGGCAGCGGCGACACCGGCGTTGCGCGCGGCGCACCCGATGTTCTCGGGGAGGCGGACGAGCCGGACGAGCGGAAACTCCCTCTCCACCAGGCGATCGCTGCCATCCGTCGAAGCATTGTCGACCACGAGGACGTCCAGCGCGGGGTAGCTCTGGCCGACCGCGCGCTCGAGCGCACGGCGGAGGATCTCCCGCCGCTGATAGTTCAGAATCGAGACCGTGACGACTGGACGGGTCATGGCGGTCAGTTCGGGATCGCCCGGCGGAGCCACGGGCCGATCGCGTTCGCCACGGTCAGCGGCAACCGGCGCCACAACCCGACAGCCCAGGCCAGCCGCCTCGCGCCATCCCCCGGGGACCCGGCGGTCGCCGGATGGTAGCACCAGTGGAGCTGGACGGGTTCGGCGCCCCACTGGCGCTTGGCCTCGTATGCACCCGAGCCGCGCGACGAGCGCCCGAGGTCGAGGAGGCCATACCCGTTGGCGATCCCGAACCGCATGGCTTCCCAGTAGAGGACCTGGTTGGGGCACTTGTCGAAGAACGAGCGGAGCGACGAGACCCACGGGATCGAGATCATGCCGTTGTAGAGGAGCATGAGTCCCGCCCCCACGGATCGATTCTGAGCACGCACGAGGATGATCCGCGCGTGCTCTCCCAGGCGCGCGAAGACTTCACGGAAGAACCTCGGGCTGTGAACAGGCGAGCCGAGGTCGCGCATGTTCGTCGCGAAGACCGCGAAGAAGTCGCGCAGGCCCTCCTCGTCGTGAATCGAGGCGGTCAGTCCGTGCTTCTGCCCCTTACGGATCCGGTTCCGCCGCTCCGAAGGAAGCCGCTTCCAGAGGGCCGCCTCGCTCGTGCCGAGCTCCAGCAGCATGGTGACCTTCTCGAGCGAGCAGGGCAGGGACAGCGTCGGGGACCGGTCGTACCGAAGCGTGAGAACCGCGCGCTCGCGCTCGGCGGCTCCCGTCGCCACCTCGACCAGCAATGCCTCGGCCTCGTCGTCGCCAGCCGTGCACGCGCCCCCGTAGTCCATGTAGGGCATGGACACTAGGTGCCATCCGAAGAGCGGACTCCGGATCAGTGTCAGGGGCAGGACCCCGCGGAGCACGTCCCTGTCCACCGCCGCCAGAAACAACGTCCGGTGCCCGTAGGCGCGCTCCATGACCGCCTTCCACCCCCAGAGGTGCATGACCGTGGAATCCGGCGCCTCCCCGACGAAGCTGTCCCACGCCGCGCCGTCGCTCCACTCGACCACCCGGAGAGCCCCACACACGGCCGCCTCCGCACGGGGCACGCTCACACCGGTCACCACGCGTTCCACGCGAACCGCTGGCGCTGCGGCCGCGTGATCGCCGCCTCCGGCGGCGGGTCCGCCCGCTTTGGGAGCCTCCCCACGATCCGCCCCAGGCAGACGCTGAGATAGATCACGAGCCACAGGTACTTCTCGTACTGCGCGCTCAGGAAGAGCGCGTCGACGAGGTAGCCGGTCAACCCCGACCGGATCGCCGTCGCCAGGTTCGCGAGGTCCGGTCGGCCCGCCGCCTCCGCCAGCCGCGACGTGCGCCTGAGCGAGGCGAACGTGGCGCCGAAGAACCAGACGAACGCCCCGAGCGCTGGAAGTCCCGCTTCGGCCCCGAGTTCCAGGTAGGTGTTGTGGGCGATGTGCGGCAGGTTCGCGCCGTACGCAACGGACGACGGCTTGAACTGGCCGAGCCCCACGCCCGAAACGGGGTAGGAGGCGATCATCCGGATGCCAGCGAAGAGGAGCGAGATTCGCGTCTCGTTCGACACCTGCACGCCGGTGGCGACCTCCACCTCCTCTTTCCCGGAGATGGTCATCTCCGGGCCCTCACGCTGCTCCAGCCAGCCGACGCGCAACCGCTTGCCTAGGTCGGTGGGACTCAAGATCAGCAGCACGACGAAGGCGACGGCGCCGCCGATCACGAGCACGGGGCGCCGCATGAAGCGGAGAGCCAGGAGCGGCAGCACGGCCATGATCGCGACGAGCGCGCCGCGAGACGCAGTCATTACGATCTCCAGGAGCATGACCACCATGGCCGTGTACCACATCGCCCGCTTCCACCCAACGCGCGCCTCGCGCGCGAGGACGAAGGCGATAGGGACCAGGAGCACGAGCACGAGCCCGAGGTAGTTGGGCTCGTAGAGCCCAACGCCGAATCGCCCGCCGTACTTGTACATCTGCCTGTAGCCGTACGGGAGCAGGAACATCATCGTCAGCACGACGGTCTTGAGCGCGAGCAGGAGATCACGTTCCCTGCGCACCGCGACCAGCGTCAACGGAAGGAACGCCAGGACGTGCACGAATCGTTTCAGCGGCAGCCACTGGTCCGCCACCGCGCCACCGTGGCCGAGCCTCGCCTCCGCTGCCTGGAGCAGCTGTTCCTCGGCCGTGAGGGGCCGCGGCTGCACGCCGCTCAGGATCGAGGCGAAGAGCATCGTGCCAACATACAGGACCAGCACCTTCGTCTGGGTGGAGTCGAGCAGTTCGAGCTTCGCGCGGCCCGCGACCACGAGCCCGAGCGCCCAGATGAGCCCGATCATCCCCAGGACCTTGATCACGGTGATGTCGCCGGAGAGCTGGAGACGCGGATTCTTCTCGAGCGGCATGATCAGGATCATCGCAAGAAGGATCCACATGGCCGGCTACCTCCCGCCCCTCGCCGCGAGCCCGGCCGGGCTCGGCCTCGCGGCGGGTACCCCGGCCGACGGCCCTGGACGGGCGCCGAGCGCGGTCGCCCGCGACGGGACCGGCACGCGGAGATCCCGGAGCGGGTGGACCAGGCTCGCAGCGGCGATGCGGTGCCCGGCCGGGGTCCAGTGACCATCGATCAGGTAGTACGGCCGCTCCCCGCGTGCCTCGGCCTCGTAGAGGGCTGCCAAGGGATCCACGCACGTCAGGCGGGCCTCCTCGCAGAACCCGAGGAGAGCCCGTTGCGGCTTGAGGGGATCGCGGAGGTATGCCTCAACCGCGGGATGGCCGCGCCCCAGCAGCGCCAGCACGCCGCGCCGGCCCGCGTCGACCTGCACGGCCGACGGGATGACGAGGATGACCAGCGGGATTCGGCGCGCGGCTAGCGTGTCCCGAAGCTCCAGGAGAATCCGGCGGGTGAGCTCCCAGCCCGGCTCGCTGAACCGCGGATCGGTCCAACTCGCCACCGTCCCCGGGAGGTACGGCAACGGCAGCTGGACCCCGGCCCGCGCGAGAAGCCGGAGCAGGGCCGGGTTCGACGGGCCGAGCCGCCTCGCCTGAACCCGGACGAATCCGACGACACGCCACCGGGTCAGCCACGACGCGCGCGGGGAGGCCGTGCCATTGCCCGGGACGGGCTGTCGCAACTCCAGCTCGGCGCCCGCCAGGCCGAAGCAGGGGGTGTTGGCTCTCGGCCCGTAATGCCCCTCCTCGACACACAGGTTGTCAAGGACGTCGTTCACGACCGAGAACCCGAGGACGACGACGTCCGGCCGGATCTGCACCTCCAGGGCCCGATACAGGAGCAGCTGCTGAGCCGTCCCGTACCCGCTGACCCCCGCGTTGACGACCTCGTACCACTCCGCCTGACCCGAGCCGTTCAGCGCACGTTCAAGCTGCTGCGGCCAGGCCTCGACCCACTCCACCGCGTCGCCGAACGTGAAGGAGTCGCCGAGCGCGAGGATCCGCCGAACCCCGGGTGGCCTCACGGCCGGGAGCTCCCGGTCCCTCAGCCCCAGGGAGTTCGTGGTAATCCGCACGACGCGCTCGTGGCCGCCGAACGTCTTGCGGGCGTCCAGGCGGGGCCGGAGGGCCGTCCCCAGCCGCGCGTGACGGTCCAGCACACGCGTCTCGGGGTACAACGCGCGCAGCGCGAACTCTAGCGCGAGGAGCGGAAGGCCGGCGCCCATCAGGACCAGCAGGCAGTGGCTCAGCAATCGCCTCATGCACCTTTCCGCACGACGTAGTTCTCGAGGACCAGCGTGTCCATTCCGCTCCGCCGGAACGTGTTCAGCGCATCCACGGGCGACGCGACGATCGGCTCCCCCTTCAAGTTGAACGAGGTGTTCAGGATCATGGGGATCCCGGTCGCCTCGCCAAACTTCTCGATCAGCCGGTGGTAGCGCGGGCTCACATCCGCGTGCACCACCTGCGGCCGGCTCGAGCGATCCACGTGCGTGACGGCGGGGACCCGGTCGCTCAACACCGGCGCGATGTAGAGCATGAACCGCGGGGGGTAGTGTTTCTCGGGGTCCGGCATGTCGAAGAACTGCGCGGCCTTCTCCGCCAGGACGGACGGCGCGAACGGGCGGAAGGGCTCCCGGAACTTGATCTTGATGTTCACAACGTCCTTCATCTGCTCCCGGCGCGGGTCAGCGATGATGGATCGGCCGCCAAGCGCCCGAGGGCCCCACTCGAAGGGACCGTGGTACCAGCCGACCACCTCCCCCCGCACCAGAGACTCGACGACTCGGTCCAGGAGCTCCTCGTCCTCGTCCACGACCTCGAACCGGCACCCATCGCGGGCGAGCGCATCCGCGATGGCGGCATCGGAATAGGTCCGCCCCCAGTACGCGTGGTCCATCACGAACCGGCGCGGCTTGCCCAGCAGCACGTGGTAGGCGTACAGCGCCGCCCCGAGGGCGCCGCCGGCGTCGCCGGCCGCGGGCTGGACGTAGATCTCCTCGAACGGCGCGGCCCTCAGGACCTTGTAGTTGGCGATGCAGTTCAGCCCCACACCGCCCGCGATGCAGAGCTTCGGCAGCCCGGTCAGCTTGTGGAGGTGCCGGGCCATCGCCACCATGACCTCTTCCGTCACCCGCTGAATGCTGGCGGCGACGTCGGCGTAATACTGGTTCCGCTCGAGCTCGGCCCGCGTCGGCGGGTTCGGATCGTCGTAGAGCGATGTCTTCGCGGTGACGAAACGGGCCTTGGGATCCCGCGGCGGGCCGAAGAGCTCCTCCAGCGTCCGGGTGAAGGAGCGCGTGGTGTGATACGGGAAGCTGACGTACGCCGGATCCAGCCAGAGACTCCCGTCGTCGCGGAACTCCACCATCCTGCGGATCCGGTCCACGTACTTGGGCTCGCCGAAGGGTGCCATGCCCATGACCTTGTACTCGCCCTCGTTCACCTCGAACCCGAGGAACGCCGTGAACACCGAATAGAGCAGGCCGAGGGAGTGTGGGAACCGGAGCTCGTGCGAGAGCAGGATGCGGTTCGGCCTGTCGTTGCCCCAGTCAGCGCACCCCCGACCGAGCGTCGCCGTGGTCCACTCGCCGACGCCGTCCACCGTGAGGATGGCCGCCTCCTCGAAGGCGGAGGCGTAGAGGGCGCTCGCCGCGTGGGAGAGGTGATGCTCGACGAACAGGATCCGGTCCGGGTCGACGCCCAGGTGCGTCCGGATGTACTCCTTGATCCAGAGCTTCTCCTTCAACCAGAGGTGCATCCCGTCGCGGAAGAGCCTGAGTGACCGCGGGAAGGTGGCGATGATGCTGCTCATCAGCCGTTCCGCCTTCACGAACGGCTTCTCGTAGAAGACGGCGTAGTCCACCTCTTCCGGAAGGATCCCGCCCTCCTCCAGGCAGTACTCGATCGCGCGAGCCGGGAACGAGGCGTCGTGCTTCTTGCGGGAGAAGCGCTCCTCCTGGGCGGCTGCGATCAGTCTCCCATCGCGCAGCAGCGCGGCAGCGGCATCGTGGTAGTGGCAGCTGATTCCCAGAACATGCATCACTGTCTCCTCGCCTCTTCGAGCGTGGCTGGCGCCTGGACGCGCGACACCCAGAAGCTCGAACGCCAGCGCTTCCGGTACTGGAAGGGGTCCCAGAACGGTCGACGCACGAGCGCGACAGGCCCCACGATGAACGCGTAGAGGAAGGTGTAGACCACCGTCGCCTGCCTCTCGCCGAGCCAGTGCGAGGCGGCCTTCCAGCCCTGCCGGGCGCGGTTGAGGTACGCCTTCATCGCCGGTCTCCTAGACAGCTAGAAGAGGGTGTAGATGAACGGCGCCAGCGCCGAGCTCTGCCCGAGCACGAGCAGGAGGCCGAACGCGAAGATCACGGCGAACATGGGAATCATCCACCAGAGCTTCTGGCGCCAGAGAAAGCGGAAGAACTCATCCATGATCTCCATGCGGTGGGTGATGCCCGCGAGCTTTGACATGGCCGGCCTCGTCGCGAATGACCCTGGTTAGTCGTTGCGGATGAGCCAGCGCCACACTGCCCCGATCTCGCCCAGCGCCTCGCTGCCCGTCCGGGGGCTAACCGGGAGCAGCGACGCAGCTCGCTCCTCCCACCCCGGCCGCCCCTCGGCCAGCCCCTCGTGGGCGAGGAGCGCGGAGGCGTACACCAGGGCGCGCGGACTCGACCGGAAGAGCAGCCGGGTCGCCCGCAGCGGCACCAGCGCACCGCGTGGCCGCAGCGGGTGAGCGCAGAACTTGGCCCAGCCTCGCAGGCGCCGCAGGGGCGGCTCAAGCCGGAGGTACCCCCGCAGCAGGTCCTCGAACCCCCCCGCCGGCCGCGCGAGCAGCCGACGAGCCTCCCACAGCCAAAGGCCCTTTGCCCACGCCAGGACGGCAGCCGCGCGCCGGGGTGCGGCCGCGCCCGAGAGGAGCTCCGGCGTCGGACCAAGCTTGCAGCGCGTGGCGGCGTCCAGCGCCTTCTCGAACGCCGCGCAGTCCTGAATCGCCGCGCGAAGGTCGGGGCTCGACGCCAGAAGAGCGTCGAACGCCGGCTGCCGCTCGGCGTACCGGGACACGTACCGGCCCGCGAACGCGAGCGCCGAGCCCGCCAGATCGAGGACCGTCTTCACCAGGTGGTAGGCGCGGGCGTCACCGTCGACGCCGTTCCCCCCGACCCCGGCCTCCAGCATGAGCAGCTCGACGATCCGGTTCATAACCAGTTCGAGCGCGTCCTGACCCGGAATCGCCTGGACGCCGAACGGTCGGATCTCAGCCAGGATGTTTGGCCGCCCGTGCACCACCCTCCCGTGCGCGCGCAGGTCGTAGGCGAAGATGCACGGGCGAACGCTGTGCCGGAGGTAGCTCAGGCCCGCCGGGGTGAACTCGATCGAGGCGACGCGACCGCCCTCCCCGATCTCCCGGGTCGCCCGCCCGCTGAGCTCGACTGTCTGCCGCCGCGCCGCCGCCCAGTCGTAGGGCGGCCGCAGGATGAGCAGGAACTCCACGTCCCCCAGCAGACGGGGCCGATCCCGCCCCAGCAGGACGCTGCCCTCCCCTCGGGCCAGACTACCCGTGAGGATGACCGCCTCGAGGCGTTCGGCGCCGTACCCCTCCAGGACGAACGCGACGGCACCCTCCACAATCGGGCGGATCAGCGCGTCCCGAACCGGATCCGCGGACAGGGGCGCTCCGAGGGCGACAGCGGGGTGGCTCACGGCTTCCGTCCCACCCCGAGGATCGCGGCCCCGTGGCGCGCCGGGAACGCGAGGTCCAGCGCGGCGAGCCCTATGTAGAGGGGGAACAGGGCGGCGTAGACGAGCGGGATCGGCTGGCTGTCCCCGGTCACGAAGAAGAGGTCGAACATCAGGGTGCCCGGCCGGCCGAAGGTGAAGCGGATCCGGTCCACCTCGAGCCCCGCGTTCTCCAGCAACCGGCGCAGCATCCGGTCGGAGTAGCCCTGCCGGACGTGACCGTACTCGCACGGGGAGAACCCGATGCGGCGCTCCCGGGAGGCAACCAGCCCAAGGTGCCTAGGCTGGGGCACGCTCGGGGTGGTCACGACCAGCACGCCGTTGGGCTTGAGCGCGCGGGCCAGGTTCTCGACGACCCTGTCGTCCTCCTCGATGTGCTCGAGCACGTCGCTGCAGATGGCTACGTCGTAGGCACCCTCCTCGCCCGGCTCGCGCAGGTCCGTCTCCCGCAGCTCGAGGTTCCGGAGCCCGAGCCCGGCCCGGATCCGCTCGCCTCGCTCGAGCGCCTCGGTCTCGTTGTCGGCGACGACGACGCGCCACGACGGGAACCTCCGCGCCACGTAGTAGGCGAAGGCCCCCTTGCCGCCTCCGGCGTCGAGCATCGCGCGGGGCGCCGGCCCCCAGGCTCCCAGGCGCCGGAGCTCCCGGATGACGTGCCAGATCCGGAGACGCCCCGGGATATGGAGCTCTCCAAGCACGGCGTAGCCGATCCGCCGCCTCCAGTCCGGCTCCCCCCACGCCTTTTCGCGGCCGTACATCGGTGTTAGCTCCCTGCCCTGGCCGCGGCCGGAGCCGTGGCCTCGCCGAGGCCCAGGCGGGTCCGTAGCGCGCGCTCCACGACGCGGGCCGCCTCCTCGAGCTCGCCCGCATTGGAGACGACGAGGTCGGCGTGCCTTCGCTGCGGCTCGACGTACCGCGCGTGCATGGCCCGCACGCTCCCGAGGTACTGCGCCACGACGCCCTCGGCGTCCCGTCCCCGCTCCGCGACGTCCCGCACGAGGCGCCGCGCCAGGCGGATGTCCGCAGGCGCATCCACGAACACCCTCAGATCGAACAGTCCGGCGAGGGTCGGGCTCCGAAACAGCAGGAGTCCCTCGACGAGGGCCAGGGACGCCGGCGTCACCCGCGTGGTGCCGGCTTCCCGGCAGTGTCGCTCGAACGAGTAGGTCGGCATCTCGATCGCCTCCCCACGCCGAATCGCGGCCACGTGAGCGGCGAGAAGCTCGAGGTCGAACGCCGCGGGCTCGTCCAAATTCGCCCGGGCCCGCTCCGCTGGGGATAGATGGCTCTGGTCCCGGTAATACCGGTCCTGGTGGATCAGGGCCACCCGCCACGTGCCGAGCCGGGTGGCGATGGCTCGGGCGAGCGCGGTCTTCCCCGATCCGGTCCCACCCGTGATCCCGACCGCGAGCGGCTCGCGTGGGAGGCTCATGGGGGCCCGGCGGACCACAGCTCCAGCCGCAGGGCGAGCAGCAGGATCGCGAGGTACATCGCCATCGCCAGTCCGCCCACCAGCACGCCCCAGGCGAGGGAGGCGCCCGGCAGCAGGAACGCCGCGCTCGCAATCGGCACGGACCCCAGCAGTCCCACTCGGCACCCGACGAGCAGCTCGGACCGGGTTGGCCGGATCAGCCGGCTGACCAGGAACGCCTGCGTGCCCGTCGCCGCCAGCGTGGCCGCAACCAGCGCCACGGCCGCCCCGGTGATCCCCCAGGCAGTGGTCAGGGGGTAGAGGAGCGCGAGCAGGAGCACCACCTTGACCAGCGAGGCCCGGACGGCAAGCTCAAGCTTCCCCACCGCCGTGAGAAGCTCGGTCATGAACCCGGCCAGCCCCGCGCCCGCGCCAGCCCACGTCAAGATCCGCAGCGCGGGGACAATGGATAGCCACTGGGTTCCCAGGAGGATCCGCACCAGCGGCTCGGCGAACACTGTGAGGAAGCACGCGACGGGCAAGACCACCGACGCGACCAGCCGGATCGTCCGGAGGAAGGCGTGGCGTAGACCCCCGCCGGTGTGCAGCTTCACGAACGCCGGGAAGACAACGCCGCGCGCGTGGATGCCGATCTGGACGCTCGGGCCCATGGCCAACTGCAGCGCCATCACGTAGAGCCCCAGGGCTGTGGCGCCCAGCACCTTGCCAACCACCACGCTGTCCGCGTACAGGGCCAGAAACTCCACCAGGCTTCCGAAGAAGATCCACTTCCCGATCCGCGTCAGGGCCCACGCGCGGGCCGGCTCGAACCGAAGGTGCGGGCGGTACGGGGTCATCCAGTAGGAGACGGCGGCCTCAACGGCCTCCGCGACGATGACGCCGAGAACGAGGACCCAGACTGTCGGATAGACGATCGCCCCGAGGACCGACACGACAGCGCCGGCGATCACTCCGGTGGATCGCCACATCACCTCGCGCTGGAAGTCCAGGTCCTTTCGGAGGTAGACCACGGCAGGGTTCGTGAGGGCCCGGACGAGCGCGACGAGCCCGATCGCCTGGATGACGGGCAGCGCCTCCGGGTTCTCAAAGAACCACGCGCCGGCGGGTGCCGCGAGAAAGATGAGCACACTTAGGCCCAACCCTCGGATCACCTGCACGGTCCACGCGGTGTCGAAATAGGGTCGAATGTCGCCGGCCCGTTGGATCAGGGCGATGTTGAACCCGGTCTGCGTAAAGTAGTCGGCCCACCTCAGGGCCAGGATGCCGATCCCCATGAGCCCGAAGTCGTTCGGCGACAGGAGCCGGCCGAGGATAACCAGCTTGGCAACGCCGGCGGCCCGCGCCGCCATCTCCCCGATGAGCAGCCAGACCCCACCGCGCATCACGCGTTCCTTTAACGGCCCGTCAGCCACGAGGAGCCACCGGAGCGCTCGCCGGGACAGGCTGCGCTCGCCGTCCGGGCCGGGAGGGGCGTGGCGCTCGGAGACCGTCATGGCTTCGCGGACGGCTCGCCCGGGGCGACCGCGAAGACCCGGGCGGGCCGCGGGGCCGCCCCGGCGACCTGGCAAAGGATGGTATCCAGGGCGGCGGCGCGCGCGCGGACGTCCGCGTAGGTGAGCGCGAGCTGCCGCCCCGCGGCGGCGTACGCGCGACGACGGGCGGGATCTGCTAGCAGTTCGCTGATGGCGTCGGCCAGCCGCACGGGGTCCGCGGCAGGGACGAGCGACCCGGTCTCGCCAGGCCGGACAACCTCCCGGACCCCACCCACGTCGGTCGCGACCACGGGCGTTCCGAGCGCCATCGCCTCGAGGATCGCGAGGGGGAGCCCCTCCCAGAGCGCCGACGAAACGAACAGGTCACACGCCGAAACCAGCGCCGGGATATCGGTCCTGAACCCCAGCAGGTGGACCTGATCCTCGAGCCCGAGATCCCGGACCAGCCACTCGAGGTGAGGACGGCCCGGCCCGACGCCCGCCACAACGAACCGCACGCCCGGATGCCGGTCGACGACCCGTCGGGCCGCCCGAACAAGGCACTCGTAGCCCTTCTGGCCCTCCAGCCTCCCAGCTGACCCGATGAGAACTGGATGCAGACCCGCCAACTCGGCTCGGACGCGCGCGACGTCCTCCGGCCGCGGCAGCGGCACCTCGATGCCCGCGTACCAGGGCTCGACGGGACAGGCAATGCCCAGCGCCGGGAGCTCCTCGCGGAACCGCCGGTTCTCGGTCAGCAGGAACGCCAGGTGACGCCCGAGCCAGCGGTTGAGTGGAGTCGGGCGCACCGGGTTCCGCATGTGCGCGACCACCGGCTTCCCCGCGTAGCTCGCCGCCAGGATCGACTCGGGACGGTACGTGAAGGTGTTGTTGACGTGGACGACGTCGTAGGCGCCGCCGACGATGAAGTTCCGGAGTCGGTGAATCGTCGGGAGCCCCCGGACGATCCTGAGCCCGGCACGGAGATCTACCCACGCGTCCGTGCGCCGGAGCCAGTTGGCCGCCGTCGCGGCCAGCGTGCCTCTCGGCACGCTGTCCAGCCCGACGGGCACCCGCGTTCGGTCGGGATAGAGCACGACGACGCGACGGGCGATCCCGGCGAAGCTCTCGGCTCGCGGCGTCTTGCAGTAGAACAAGACGTCGTGGTCCAGCGCCGAGAGATCAAAGCTCCTCAGGTAGAGCTCGAGCGCCCGCGTCGAGCCTCCGTACGTCCCGCCGATCTCGATGTGGAGGGCTCTCATCGCTCCCGCCCCGGCGACCAGCGGTCCGCCGCGACGTCCGCCACAGCCCCGACCGCGCGATCCGACACATCGCCGCGCGGGGCCCAGGTGGCGTCCACGCCTCCCCTGACGAACCGCAGCAAGCCCAGGGCGCCCGCCGCGCTCACGACGCAGAAGTAGTACGGCGCGGCGAGGAGCCCCAGACGCCGGCCGGTACGCTCCGCGAGCCAGCCGGCCGCCGCCGTCGCGTAGAACACGCCCTGGGCCAGGAGCGCGATCTTGAACAGGAGACCGTGCCCCGCGAGGCTCGTGCCGAGGACCCCGGCCAGCGCGAACGCGCTGATCCAGCGGAGGAAGCGGTGAGAGGCGAGCATCCACAGCGCCTTCCACCGCCGCCGACGCGCGAGCTGGGGCCCCATCGCGATCAGGATGGCGAATCCCTGGGCGATGATCCGGACGTGCCGTTGGAGCTCCTGGCCGGCGCCGTGGGAGGCGGGCTCCACCGTGTAGGCCTCCGGGTCGAAACGCGATTTGTAGCCCGCGAGGGCCGCGGCGATCGGGTGAAGAAGATCGTTGACGTAGGTGGGTGGAAGGTCTTCGTACAGCGCGCGCCGGATGGCGTAGATGGCGCCGTCGGCGCCCGCGACGAAGCCGAGCACGCCTTCGCCGCTCTTGACCAGCGCCTCGAACCGGACGTATCCGTTGGCCACGGCCCGCGCTGTGCCGTTCCCGGTCTCGCCGTACAGTCCCTGGCCGCTCACCAGGCCCACCCTCGGGTCCGCGAAGGGCTCCACCAGACGCCGGATGGCTCCCGGCGCGAACAGCGCGTTGGCGTCGGTGAAGACCAGGATGTCGCCACGGGCCTCCCTGACCCCGCAGTTCAGCGCCGCCGACTTCCCCTGACGCGCCGATCGCACCAGCAGCCTGATCCGGGAGTCGGGACACGCGGCGACGATCTCCGCGGTGCGGTCGGTCGACCCGTCCGAGACGACCACGACCTCGAGACGGCTGGCCGGATAGTCCTGGCTCAGCGTGCTGTCCAGCTTCCGCGCGATCACCGCGGCCTCGTTGTAGGCGGCGATGATCACCGAGACCGACGGCGTCTCGCTGGAGGCCGGCGGGGTGGGCACCCGCCGCCGCCGCGCGATCGCGCTCAACAGCGCGGGATACAGCACGTACGGGTAGGAGACGGCGATGGCGGACAGCCAGAACCCGACATGCGCCAGGAGGTTGCGCATCGCTACGCGGCTCCGGTCACGACCTCGCGATACACCCGCGCGGTCGCCTCGACCTGCGCCTGTAGATCGAACCGCGCCAGCACCCGGGCGCGACCGGCTTCGCCCATCCGGCGGGCTCCGGACGGGTCGTGGAGCAGCGCCCGGATCGCCTCGCCCAGCGCCACCGGGTCCCCCGGGGGGACGAGCCGACCCGTGATCCCGTCGCGGACGACCTCCGGCGTCCCGTCCACGCGCGTGGCCACGACCGGTCTGGCCATCGCCGCGGCCTCGATCGCGGTCAACGGCATCCCCTCGAAGAGCGACGGCAGCACGGCCAGATCCATCGCGTCGAGGAGTCGCGGCACGTCCGTGCGAAAGCCGGTGAAGAGGACCCGGCCCGAGATCCCCAGGCGCGCGGCGCGCCCTTCGAGCGCTCGCCGCAGGCTGCCGTCGCCGACGATGAGGAGCCGAGCCTCCGGCAACTCGGCCAGCACGCTCGGAAAGGCGTCGAGCACGAACAGGTGGCCCTTCTGGGGTTCCAGCCGCCCGACGACGCCGACCACCGGGACGTGGGGCTCGAGGCCGAGCTCCTGCCGCACCCCGTCGGCCGCCATCCCGGGCTTGAACAGCGAAAGGTCGCGGCCGTTGGGTACCACGACGACCTTGCTCGGCCGAATCCGCTTGGCCCGCACCAGGAAGTCCCGGGCGGCCTCGGAGACGGCGATGACGCGGTCGACCCAGTGCGACACGATACGGTCGACGAGGAAGCTGCCCTTGATCGGCCCGCGCCGCCACGCTTCGCGCCCGTGGTAGGTCTCCACGACGCGCGGCACGCCCAGCCACTTCGCCAGGGGTGCCGCAACCAGGGTCGATCGGAACAGGTGCGGATTCACCAGGTGCGGCCGGAACCGGCGGATGCCGGCGGCGAGCTTCGATACCTCCCGCGGTTCCACCCAGCTCTCCGCGCTCGCCCGAAACGTCTCCACCGCCATCAGCCGGACCTCCGGCATCGCGTCCAGGAGCGTCTCGGGACACGCGAGGGCCGGCTCGAACTCCAGGGGGTCGAGGCGGTTCAGGAGTGCCAGCACGACCTCTTCGGCTCCCCCCCGAACCGCCTGGGTCAACACGAACAGGATGCGGATGCGGCTCACGACTGCGGCCCGCCCGAGGTGAGCCCCAGATCGTTCAGAACGAGGTCGTAGATTCCGGTGATGTGGTCGACTTTCTCGAGGATGGGGACCGACGCGAGCAGGACCGCCTCCGTCGTCGGCTCGCTCGGGTGATAGCCGTGCATGCCGGCGAACGGGATCCGACCCATGTCGCTCGGCATGATGATGCCGCCCGGCTCCAGCAGGAAGATCAGGTGCCCGTACCGGCCGTCGTCGAACCAGATCCCGAGCCGGCGCAGCTCCTCCTCGGGGACGATGCGTCCATGGGGCGACCCCTCCAGCGCCCGCGTCATGCGCTCCCGGGCCCCTGCCGACCAGATCCAGTAGCGGGCCATCGTCGAGTCGTACACGGGCAGCATC
>JACQRS010000334.1 GCA_016206385.1 Candidatus Rokuibacteriota bacterium
GCTCGCGGAGGGCCGGATGCAGGAAGTCCGCATCGAGTACGCGGGCGAGGTGACGGCCCTCAACACCGACGTCCTCACGGTCACGCTTCTGAAGGGGCTCCTGACGGCGATCCTGGAGGAGAACGTGACAGACGTGAATGCTCCGTATCTGGCCAAGGCCCGGTGCATCCGCGTGGTGGAGGCCTCCATCGCCGAGAGCGACGTCTATGCGAGCCTGCTCACGGCTGAGCTCAGCACCGACAAGGGCGCCTGGCACGTGGCCGGGACCCTCTTCCACAAGCGGGAGCCCCGGATCGTCCGCATCGACGGTTTCCCGCTGGAGGCCCCACCCTCCGGATGGATGCTGGTCTTCTCGAACCTGGACGTGCCCGGCGTCATCGGGCGAATCGGCACCCTCTGCGGCCGCCACGCGATCAACATCGCCGGCATGCAGCTCGGCCGCGAGCGCCGGGGCGGCCGGGCCGTGTCCATCCTGAACCTGGATGACCCTGTGTCCGAGCCGGTCCTGGCCGAGATCCGGGCCATGCCCGACATCGTCTTCGCCAAGCTGGTCAAGCTGTAAGCCCAAGGCAATGGGCATGAGCCAGGACCTGGTTCGTGCCGAGGCCCTCCTTTCCAGCCGCTAGTCACAGCCTTTCATTTCTGGTGTTTTTCACCCCACTTCTTTAGAATCTTGGGGGTTGAGCTCAGAACGGCAGCGCGTAGCTATGGGGCTCAGGCTGATCGTGCTCAGACACGGCAGCACCCAGTGGAACCGCGAGCGGCGTTACCAGGGGTGCGCGGACACCCGTCTGTCCGACGAGGGCGGGGCCCAGGCCGAGGCTGTCGCCCGGGCCCTGGCTGACCGGCAGCTCGCCGCCGTGTACGCGAGCCCGCTTGCCAGGGCTCAGGAGACGGCCAGCGCCATCGCAGCTCGCCACGGGCTTCCCGTCCTCCCCGCTCCCGCCTTCAGAGAGATCTGCCTCGGCCTCTGGGAGGGGCACACGGTTGAGGAGGTCAAGGCGCGGTTTCCCGACCTCTGCGTGGCGTGGCGCGAGCACCCCCACACCGTGACCATGCCGAACGGCGAGAGCATCAACCAGGTGCGGGAGCGGGTCCTGGAGGGAATCGATCGCCTCCGGGCCGCCCATGCGGGGGAAACCGTCTGTCTCGTGTCCCATGGCGTCACGATTCGTCTCTTGATTCTCGAGGCCCTCGGCCTCTTGCCCGAGCGCCTCTGGTCCATCCACGTGAGAGCCGCGGGAATCTCGGAGCTGGAGTACCGGGACGGCTGGACGACCGTGCACCGGCTGAACGTCCTGTCCCACCTCGACGGACTTCCCGGAGAGCCGAGGCCGTAGCCGTGGATCGCCGCGCGATCCAGAGCCAGCTCCCCAAAGGGGCGAAGATCTACCTGCCCGACGAGGCGGCCAAGAAGCGCTTCGTCGAGGAACGCCTCCTCCGCGTCTTCAGCCAGTGGGGGTTTCGGGAGGTCGTGACCCCGACCTACGAGTACTTCGACGTCCTCTCCCTCGGCACCGACACGGATCTCCAGGAGCGGATGTTCAAGTTCGGGGAGCGGGAGACGGGGCGGATGCTGGCGCTCCGCGCCGACATCACGCCCCAGATCGCCCGGATCGTGGCCACGCGCCTTCGGGACGAGCCCAAACCGATCAGGCTGGCCTACGTCCAGAACGTGTTCCGCTACCACGATCCCGAGGTGGGCCGCTACCGGGAGTTTTACCAGGCGGGCGTGGAGCTGGTGGGGCTCGAGAAGCCCGAGGCCGACGCCGAGATGATCGCCATGGCCGTTGAGGGGCTCAGGGTGTTGGGTCTCAGCCGCTTCCAGATCAACGTGGGCCAGGCGGACTTCTTCAGGGGTGTTCTCGAGGAGCTCAGGATTGATCGCGTCCAGGGCCGGCAGCTCCAGGACGCGCTCTCTCGAAAGGACGCCTCGACGCTGGAGCAGCTCGTGAGACAGCTCGCGCCGCCCGCTTCCACCGCCGAGCTGCTCCTGGCGCTGCCCAGCCTCTTCGGCCGGGAGGAGGTGCTGGAGCGCGCCGGCGCGCTGGTCAAGAATAGGCGCTCGGAGCGGGCCCTCGCCAACCTCGCCGAAGTCCACCGGCTGCTCCGGGTTTACGGGCTGGCCGACTCCATCATCCTGGATCGCGGGGAAGTGCGCGGGTTCGATTACTACTCGGGCGTCCACTTCGAGGGGTACGTGGAGGGCCTTGGCGCCGACATCTGCGGCGGCGGCCGCTACGACCACATGCTGGCGCGGTTCGGCTTCGACTGCCCGGCCACGGGCTTCGCCTTCGACGTGGGACGGCTGCTCCTCGTGATGGAGGCCCAGGGCGCGGCGGTGCCGCTCCCCGGCCCGGACTTCTTCATCATCGACTTCACCCCCGAGAAGACCGCGGCCCTGGCCCTGTCCCGCCGGCTGCGTGACCTGGGCGCGAGCGTGGCCCGCGACATCATCACCCGGCCGCTGGAGGAGTCGCTGGCCTACGCCGCCCGGCAGCGCTGCCGCTGGGTGCTGGTGGTGGGAAGCCCGAAGACGCGCCCGGACGAGGTCTGGGTTCGCGAGCTGGCCACGGGCCAGGAGCGGGTGCTGGCGGCAAAGGCGATCCTGGACCAGCCGGCCGTCCACTTCCCCCTCACCCCGCCCTCTCCCCCGGGGGGAGAGGATAAAGGTGAGGGGGGCGGAGGCGCCCATGCCTAACATCGTCGTGGACGGGACCCAGTGGGGTGACGAGGGCAAGGGCAAGGTGGTGGACATCCTGGCCCCGCA
>JACQRS010000035.1 GCA_016206385.1 Candidatus Rokuibacteriota bacterium
ACGCCGCAGAGGATGAAGAGCGTGGCGATCTCGGATACGGTCCAGGCGGTCACGATCGCCATCACGGCGAACACCACCCAGAGGAGCCGGGTCGGGCCCACGGTCAGGCGCGTGAGCTTGTACGACGCGCGCACAATGATCCCGATCACGGCTGCGCCCACGCCGTAGAACGCCGCCTGCATCCACGAGAGGCCGCCATACTGGACGTAGAGCATGCTGATGCCCACGGTCATGAGATAGGAAGGGAGGATGAACGCGAGCGACACCAGCGTGGCGCCCAGGACCCTCGAGTGGACGTAGCCAAGGCAGATGGCGAGCTGGGCAGCCAGGGGCCCCGGCGCCAGCTGCGACAGGGCCAGGCCCTTCATGTAGTCTTCCTTGGAAAACCAGTTCCGCTGCTCGACCAGGTCTCGCTGCATGTACCCCACGAGGGCCACCGGCCCGCCGAAGCCGAAGCTCCCGAGGTAAAGGAAGTACCGGACTAGCTGCCACAGGGTCGGCATGGCTCAGCGCTTCCCGCGATCGCTCCTCTCTCGGCGATCTTCCACTCTTCGAACAGCTGGGGAACTCGAGCTCGGATGAGGCCGCACACCGCGTTGAAATCCTGGTTTATAGACGGAACGTCGTCCCATCTGTCCAGGGCGACCCCTGGTGGAAGCAAGGGGGTCAGGTCGCAGCCGAAAGACACGACGCGCCATGCCCGCGCCAGCTCCCCACGGGTCACGGCGCGCGGCCGGTGGCCGCGGATATCGAGACCTTGCTCCAGGAGCGCTTGGGCGACCCGGGGCGAGACCTCAGGGTCAGGATCCAGGCCAGCCGCCGTGGCACGAAGGTTGGCGCCCTGCTCGGCGGCGAGGCGCTCGAAGTACGCGGCGGCGAGGACGCTCTTTGCGGCGCCGTGCAGGCACACGAATACAACGGTTGGGGTCGCCTCCATTGCGGTCACCTTTCTTCCCGCTCCCCGACGGCGGCGTAGAGGCCGTCGAAGAGGGTCATGCCCTGGGCCAGGACCTGGTGGTCGTCCTTCAGGGCCGCCAGGAGGCCGCGGATGGCCAGATCGATGCCGCGCGCCTCCTCACGGTGGAATTTCTGGTCGCGTAGATCCGCCGCGTGGACGATCTCGGCGAGCTGGGCGAGCGGGCGGTCCCGGAGCCCGGCGCGCTTGAGGAGCGTCTCGAAGGTGCAGTCCTCGCCCTGGTGGCCGAACTCCGCTCCCAGCGCATCGAAGGGGATCGCGTCGGGAGGAAACTCTTCGGGGGGCGCGAAGAGGAATTCGGCCTCCGGGTCGATGAAGCGCTTGATCAGCCATGCCGAGGCGATGCGGTCGATGTGCGGACGCGGGCGGGTGACCCAGCGCCGGCCGCGGAGGGAGTCCAGCGGTGTCTCCGGTTGGCCTGAGGCCGTAGCTGGCCGCGGCGGATGCCGCCGCATCTCGATGGTCTCCCTCAAGCGTTTCACCTCCTGGTACCCGGAGGCATCGAAGAAGTCGATCTCCCGGAGCCGCTCCACTTCCCGCGCCAGGCGCGCCAGCTCCTCGTCCAGCCGGGCGGTGGTCCGGCCCGTTGGTTTCCGGTCCAGGCCGATGAGGAGCTTCCGGTAGCGCTCGGCCAGGTCGCGGTAATCCCGGTCGCGCGCCTCCCGGAAGAAGCGGATGACCTCCGCGGGCTTCATGTTCTCGACCTGATCCACTTTGAGGAGCGTGGCCTCGCCCCTGTCTTTCTGCACCTCCTGGGTGAGCCACTGGAACTGCTCGTAGTTCTCAGGGGTGAAGGGGAGGAGGTAGACCGAGTTCTTCAAGGCGACGGCCCCCAGGGCCCGGAGCTTTCGCCACGCCTTCACCCTGAGGCTCGAAGGGTGGGGCGGGAGGCTCACGATCAGAACGAGCCAGCTATTCATCTTTGTATCAGTTGTTTCAATTATCTAAATTTCTGTTTCAACGTCAAGGGCTAAAATTCGGCTTTGACGCTCAAGTCTGATGTAACTATGGTTACAAGGAAAATACTTATGTTACAGACACAAAGGTCCCGACTTCATCGTCTACGGCACAACGGTCGGCGTCGCGTTCAAAGCCATCAGATGGGCGTGGACGCCGCGCGCGGGAGCCGAGGCTCAGCGGCCGAGGATCCGGTCGAGGAAGCCGGGCTTTGGCGGTGGGGTGGCGCGCCGCTCCCGGGCGAAGGCGGCCTTGAGGGCCTCGAGACGGTGCCAGTAGTCGGGAAGCTGCCTGGCCAGGATCACCTGGACCGCGATCAGGCGGGGGAGCTCGTCGCCTCCCGCGCGGGCCTCCGTCTCGGTGACCTTCTCTCGCGCCGATTCGGGAATTTCGGTCCAGTAGGCCTGCCGGAGGTACACCAAGAACTCCCTCACCAGCCGGCTGAACTCCTCGCGGTCCCGGTCGTTCTGCGCTTCGGGGAGGGTCCGGCCGTGTTGACGGCGGAGCTGGATCATGAGGTCCAGGCAGATGAACTCCACCGCCTCCTCCAGCCGCTCGCGGACCTGGGCGTCGATCCGCTCCAGGAGACCCCGCGGGTCATCGGGGTCGCGCCGGAGAGAGGTGCCGAAGGGCGAGGTCATCGCTGGAACATCCGCCTGAGCCCTTCGGGAAACTCGAGGGGCTCCAGGTCAAAGGTTTTCAGGAACGGCGCGGGATCGCACACGTTGTCCTCGCCGAGCATCAGCAGCTGGTCGGAGGTGAGGGGGAAGAAGGGAAGGCGCTCGAGACCCCTCACGAGCGGGCGCATCATCCCGAGCGGCTGGTAGAGCTTGCGCACCTTGCGCTTGCCCAGCGCCGCGCCGATCATGTCCAAGATCTCGGTGAACGCATAGGGGCGCGGCCCGCCCACCTCGTAGGTCTGTCCCGCGGTCGCTTCGCGCGTGGTGGCGCGCGCGAAGGCCTCGGCCACCTGTTCCACCGCGACCGGCTGGAGCTGATACGTGCCGTCGCCGATCACCGGCACCACGGGCAGCCGCCGGACCAGGCGCGCGAGCAGGGTGACGAAGCCGTCTCCCGTTCCGTAGATCACCGAGGGGCGGAAGATGGTCCATTCGAGCCCGCTCCGCCTCACCGCCTCCTCGGCCTCCCACTTCGTCTGGTGGTAGCGCGAGCGCGCATTGGGGCGCGTGCCGAGGGCGCTCATCTGCAGATAGCGGCGCACGCCGGCTGCCCGCGTGGCCTCGACCATGTGGATGGTGGCTGCCGCGTGCAGGCGCTCGAAGGTGATCCCGAGACCGGGGTGCTCCCGGATGATTCCGACGAGGTGGACCACGGCGGTGCAGCCTTCGATGGACGCGGCGAGCCCCTTCGGGGTCAGCACGTCGCCCGGGACCCGCTCGATGGACTCGAAGCCGCGCAGGTCGGGCTCGGACCCCGGGCGCACGAGGCATCGGACCATGAAGCCCTGGGCCTGGAGGGCCCGCACCACCGCTTTCCCCACAAACCCGGTTCCGCCCGTGACAAGGATCCGTGCCATCGCCGGAAACCTGGCGAATCCTATCATCCCACTCCAGCGGCCGCAACGCCCGCGGGTTTTCTCTCGCGACGCTGGCCCCTCACCGGTATGATGGCGGCATGAGACCTGCTCGGTCCGTCGTTTCGCTCTTCGCGCTCCTCGTGCTCGCCAGCCCTGCTGGGGCCCAGTCGCCCGACTTCTCTCAGGTGGACCAGGCCGCGCTGGATGCCGTGAACGCCGGAGACATCCCGGGTGCTGTGATTCTGGTGGGACAAGGTGACCGGATCCTGTATCGAAAGGCCTTCGGCTCCCGGAGCCTCCTTGCGGCTCGCGAGCCCGTGACCGTCGAGACGATCTTCGATGTGGCCTCGCTGACCAAAGTGGTGGCCACGGCCCCTGCCGTTCTCCTCCTCGCCGAGCGCGGTAAACTCAGGCTGGATGACCCGCTCGGGCGTTACCTCAAGGAGTTCGGCGGGGCGGCCCACCGGAAGATCACCCTTCGCGCGATCCTCACCCACACCTCGGGGCTCCCCGATCTGCCGTCGGTGGAGGCGATGAGGCAGGGGCTATCCAGGGTCGCCGCTGCCCTGGCCAGGGAGGGACTTCAGTATCCGCCGGGGGCTGGCTTCCGCTACAGCGACACCGGGTTCATCCTGCTCGGCGAAGT
>JACQRS010000326.1 GCA_016206385.1 Candidatus Rokuibacteriota bacterium
CGTCCAGGAGGATCAGGTCGGGCAGGACGCCCCCTTCCTCCAAGGCCTTGGCATACCGGCGCCTGAGCACCTCCCCCAGCATGGCATAGTCGTCGGCGCCCTGGACCGTTCGGATCTTGAAGCGCTTGTAATCCTCCTTCTTCATGGCGCCGTTCTCCCAGACCACCATGGACCCCACGGCCTCTGCCCCCTGGATGTTGGAAATGTCATACCCCTCGACCCGGTTGGGAAGCCCGGGAAGGTTCAGCGACCGCTGGAGCTCGGCCAGGACGACCTGCTGGCGGTTGTCCTTGGACAGGAGGTGGTTCCCGAGCGCGATGGCGGCGTTCTCCTCGGCCATGGCCACGAGCTCGCGCTTCCTGCCGCGCTGGGGCGCGTGGATCTCCACCCTCCCGTCCCGGCGCCCGCTGAGCCACTCCGACGTTAACTCGGCCTCGGGAATCTTCTCCGACACCAGGATCTCGGGTGGGGGCGTCACGTTCTTCGCATAGAACTGGCGGATGAAAGCGCCCAGGATCTCTCCGTCGCTCCACCCGGAAACGCGGTCGAAGAAAAACGACTCCCGGCCCAGGAGCCGTCCCTTCCGGACGAAGAAGAGCTGGATACAGGCGTCGTTGCCCTGGCGTACCACGCCAATGATGTCCTGGTCCTCTTGCTCGGTGGAGATGATCGTCTGTCGCTCGCGCACCTTGTTGAGGGCCTGGATCTGGTCGCGGAGGACGGCGGCCCGCTCAAACCGCAGCTCGGCGGACGCTTCCTCCATTTCCTGGGTCAGCTCCTTGGCCAGGTCATCCTCCTTGCCCTCGAGGAAGCGCTTCACGTCCTCCACGGTCCGCCAATAGCCTTCCCGGGTCTCCCAGCCGGTGCACGGCGCCTTGCAGCGGTGGATGTAGTACTGGATGCACGGCCGTTCGGCCTCGCCGTCGATGGTGATGCGGCAGGTGCGGAGGGGAAAGAGCTGTCGGACCAGCCTGAGCGTCTCGCGCATGGCTGTGGCGGGATAGAACGGACCAAAGTACGTGGCGCCGTCCTTCGCGACCCGGCGCGCCACGACCAGGCGCGGAAAGTCCTCGCTGGTGGTGAGCTTGAGGAACGGGTAGTGCTTGTCGTCGCGAAGGACGACGTTGTAGCGCGGGCGGTGCTTCTTGATGAGGTTCGACTCCAGGATCAAGGCTTCAAGCTCGTTGTGGGTGACGATGCAGTCCAGGTCGCTGATCTGCTGCACCAGGGCATCCGTTTTGGGGTCTCGCGCCCGGGACTCCTGGAAGTACGAGCGCACCCGCGCCCGGAGCGACGCGGCCTTGCCGATGTAGATGACCTGCCCCTTGGCGTCCTTGAACTGGTAAACGCCGGGCCGGTCGGGGAGGCGGTCCAGCTGGTCTTGCCGGGTCATCGCTCGCGGCGCGGCCGTTTCGTCCTCACCACACCGTCAGCGCCTTTTTGCTCAGCGCCTTGATGCGGTCGCGGAGTTCGGCCGCCTGTTCGAAGTCGAGCCGGTGGGCCGCTTCCTTCATCTGGGCCTCCAGCGCTCGGACCCGTTCCTCCAGCGCACCGGCCGACGCGTATACCTCCTCCGGCTCCCGTGCCACCTCCACGGTGTAGTAGTCGCGCTCGTACACCGACCCGAGCACCTCGTGGATGGACTTCTTGATGGATTCCGGGGTGATGCCGTGCTCGCGGTTGTACGCCTCCTGCACGAGGCGCCGCCGCTCGGTCTCCGCGATGGTGGCTTTGATGGAGTCGGTGAGGCGGTCCGCGTACATGATCACCTCACCGCTCACGTTCCGCGCCGCCCGGCCCGCGGTCTGGATGAGCGAGGTGGTGGACCGGAGGTACCCCTCCTTGTCGGCGTCGAGGATGGCCACCAGCGACACCTCCGGCAGGTCCAGGCCCTCGCGGAGCAGGTTGATCCCGATGAGGCAGTCGAACTTGCCGAGCCTGAGGTCCCGGATCAGCTGCACCCGGTCCAGCGTGTCGATGTCGGAGTGGAGGTACCGGACGCGCAGCCCCGTCTGCTGGTAGTACTCGGTGAGGTCCTCCGCCATGCGCTTGGTCAGCGTGGTGACCAGGACGCGCTCGTCCCGCTCGGCCCGGCCCCGGATCTCGTGCATCAGGTCGTCCACCTGCTCGGTGGCCGTACGCACCGTGATCTTTGGATCCATGAGCCCGGTGGGGCGGATGATCTGCTCGACCACCGCGCCCCCGGCTATCCTGAGCTCGTACCCCGCCGGCGTGGCGGACACGTAGACCGTTTGGCCGGTTGCGGCCTGGAACTCCTCGAAGGTCAGCGGCCGGTTGTCGAAGGCCGAGGGGAGGCGGAAGCCGTACTCCACCAGGCTCTCCGTCCGCGAGCGGTCGCCGTGGTACATCCCCCGGATCTGCGGGACCGCCACGTGGCTCTCGTCGATGATGACCAGGGTGTCCTTCGGGAGATAGTCGATCAGGGTCGGCGGCGGCTCCCCCGGATTCCGGCCGGTCAGGTGCCGGGAGTAGTTC
>JACQRS010000335.1 GCA_016206385.1 Candidatus Rokuibacteriota bacterium
GAGAGCAGGTGCGGATCTGGAGCCGGCGGCTCTCCGAGGTGACGGGGAGCCTCCCGGAGCTGGTGGAGATCGCGCTGCGGGACCTCAGGGCCGACTCCCTCATCTTGGACGGCGAAGTGGTGGCGATCGGGCGAGATGGGCGGCCGCTGCCGTTTCAGGAGCTGATGCGGCGGTTCCGGCGGATCCACGAGGTCGAGGCCGTGGCGCGGCAGGTGCCGCTGGCCCTCTATTTTTTCGACTGCCTCTTGGTTGACGGGCGCTCGCTCATCGACGAGCCCTATGAGGCGCGCTGGGGCACCCTTGAGCGCGTCACCGGCACGGCCTATCTCGCGCGGCGGATGATCCCGGCGGACGTGGGCGCTGCCGAGGCGTTCCTCCACGACGCGCTGGCTGCCGGCCACGAAGGCGTGATGGCGAAGGACCTGGTCAGCCCCTACGCGCCGGGAGGCCGGGGCAAGCGCTGGTTCAAGGTCAAGCCGGCCGAAACGCTTGACTGCGTGATCGTGGCGGCTGATCGGGGCTCAGGCCGTCGCCGTGGCTGGCTCTCCAACTACCACCTCGCGGTGGCTGACGGCGCTGGTGGGTTTGCCCCCGTGGGGAAGACCTTCAAGGGGTTGACGGACCTGGAATTCCAGACCATGACGGAGTGGCTCCAGGGCCTCGCGCTGGCTGATGATGGCTACACCGTGGCGGTCAAGCCGGAGGTGGTCGTGGAGGTGGCATACAACGAGATCCAGCGAAGCCCCCAGTACCCTTCGGGCTTTGCGCTCCGCTTCGCCCGGATCGCCCGGATCCGGGAGGACAAGAGCCCCGGCCAGGTCACCACGCTGGCCGAGCTTCGCGCCCTCTATGACGAGCAGTTCACCGCGAAGAGCCGGCGCGACCTCTGACTTGACCGCCCCTGCACCCCCCGGTACACTCGCGCCCGTGACTTCGCGCGTCTCCACAGGGCTTGCGCGTCTGGATGAGATGCTCGGAGGCGGCCTGCTTCCCGGCACGCTCGCCGTGGTGTACGGGGCCACGGGGATCGGCAAGACGCACCTGGGTCTCACCTTCGCCCACCACGGCATCGCGGCAGACCGCGAGCCGGGCCTCGTCTTTGACATGAACGCCCGCGGCGACTCCCAGCAGCATCACGCCTACGCCGAGCGACTCTTCGACTGGAAGCTCGGCCGGTGGACTCACGCCGTGACGCCGATGACTCACCCCTACCCGCCCGACGGTGCGCTCGCCGACCGCTACTCGGACGCGTTCCCGTGGGCCGGCAAGGTGCGCGACTACCAGGTGCCGACGCCTGACGGCGCGGAGTTCGATTGGAACTGGAAGGCCAGCTACAACCACGCCCTCTACACGGTGCGCCCCTTCTTCTACTTCCACTTCGCCGCGGGGACCCGCCGGGTCGTGGTGGACGGCGTGGAGCCGACGGACGTGCCCGCGGAGTCCATCCAGTTCTTCCTCTTCGACGAGCTGTACCGAAAGGTGATCCACCGGGATGCGGAGATTCTGGGGATGGAGATCTGCCTGCCGGTTTGGAAGCACCGGGACTTCATCGATGCCCACCGCTACGGTCACGCGGACATCACCACGCTGCTCCTGGTCACGGCCGAAGAGACCCGGCTCGAGGACCTTCTCGCCCGGAAGGTCGGGGCCGGTGACCTCGGCGCCGTGGCCAACACCCTCCTCGTGACGGGCACCGAGCGCGTCGGAACGCGGGTGGGCCGCTTTCTCTCGGTGGTCAAGCACCGGGGCAGCACCATGTCGGACGCCATCGTGGAGTACCGGATCACCGAGCGGGGGATCGAGTTTCCATGAGGGTCGAGCCCTTCCGGGGGTACCGCTACAACCCCGCCAGGGTCCCCGACCTCTCCGCCGTTCTCGCCCCGCCGTACGACCAGATCGACGAAGCGATCCAGGCCGAGCTCTACGCGCGGGATCCCTGGAACGTGGTGAGGATTACGTACGGGCGCGAGGAGCCGGGGGACGATGGGGGGCAGAACAAGTACCTCCGGGCGCGCGCGTATCTGGACCGGTGGATCGCCGAGGGGATCTTGGTGAGAGACGCCGAGCCGGCCCTCTACCCCTACCATCAGACCTACCGGATCGGGGCCGAGACCGTGACCCGGAGAGGGTTCATCGCCCTCGGTGCGCTGGCCGAGTACGCGGAGGGCGTGGTCCTGCCTCACGAGCGCACCCACGCCGCCCCCAAGGCGGATCGCCTACGCCTCCTTGAAACGACGGGAGCCGACACCGGGCTGCTCTTCATGCTCACGAGCGACCCCGCCGGTGAGCTCCTGGCCGCCACAGCACCGACGCCGCCGCCGCTCGTGGAGGCGCGCGACAGGAGGGGCGAGCTCCATCAGCTCTGGCGGCTCACCGACCGCGCCGCCATCGCCAGGGTCCAGACCCTCATGGCCGGCCGGCGCGTGATCATCGCCGACGGCCACCATCGCTACGAGACGGCGCTCGAGTATCGGCGCCGGACCCCTGGCGCGGATCTGAAGCTGACGGCGATGTTCACCCTCGAGGCGCCCGGGCTGACCATCTTGCCCAACCATCGCCTGCTCCATAATGTGGAGGGGTTTGCCCTCGCAAGCCTGCTCGCCCGAGCGGAGCGGTGGTTCGAGGTCGAATGCTGCACCCTCCTCGCGGATCCGGTGATGGAGGCAGCGGCCCTCCTCTCGGCCCTCGACAGCCACGTTCGCAGCGGACGCGTCGCCATCGCCGTGGTTGCCGGCGCCGAGGATCCGGGCCATCTCCTCACCCTGCGCCCGGAGGCCTTTGACCGGATCCCATGGCCGACGGGGACCTCCCGCCCCTGGCGGCGGCTCGCGGTCTCGATTCTCCACGAGGGCCTGCTCAAGCCCGTTCTCGGTATCACCGAGGAGATCCTCCATCGGAAGACCCATGTGGACTACACGTCGGACGCCGCCGAGGCGGTCACGCTGGTGAGGAAGGGGAGCTATCAGGGCGGGTTTTTGATCCCGCCGACCGCTCCCGAGGAGCTCCAGGAGGTGGTGCGGGCAGGGGAGCTGCTTCCCCAGAAGTCCACCCACTTCTACCCGAAGCTCCTCGACGGCCTCGTCTTCTTCCGGCTCGGGGACACGACCGGAGCCGCCGCGTGATCTGCGTCGGCCTGCCGGCGCCATCCGGCCGCGCGATGGCGCTCACCGCCGACACCCTCGAGCGCTTGCGGGATCGTCGCTTCCGCCGGATTCGCGAGCTCCGCGTCGCGAGCGAGCGAAGCGCGCTGGCCTTCGTCAACGCCGTCGGGTTCTGCTCTACCTTCTATCGATTTCCGGAAGGCGTGGCCTGTCTCTGGGAGGCGGTGGCGGGGCGGCCGAACCCGCGCTGGCCGCGCCGCTCCCACCACGACGTCGGAATCGGCCTGACGTGGGATCTCAAGGACCGGCTCCCGGCCAAGAAGCATGTGTACTATGGCAAGCTCCTCAAGGGCCGACCGCTCCTGGTGGCGCTGGACCTCTTCCCGGCGTTCTACGCGCTCGTCCGGGGGAGGCAGCGGGCCCGCGATTACCGGCAGGAGTACGAGGCCGGCCGGCTGTCGCTGACCGGCAAGCGGATCATGGACGCCATGAGCCGGGAGCATCCCCAGTACACCCGCGAGCTCAGGGCCGCGAGCTTCATGCTCGAGCCGAGCAAGACCCGTGAGTTCGAGCGGGCGATGGCCGAGCTCCAGCAGGGGCTGTGGCTGGTCAAGGTCGAAGAGCGCTACGAGCCCACCTTCTCCTACCGCTGGGACCTGCTCGAAGCCTGGCTGCCCGAGGCCACGGGCGAAGGGCGACGGCTCGCCCGCGCCGCAGCGGTGGAGCGACTCGTGGAGCGCTACGCCAGGGGGGCGGTGTTCACCCGTGAGGGGCTCCTGGGGCGCCTCTTCGGCCTTTCCGCCGGGGAGGTGGCCCGGGCCGTTGGCCGGCTCGTCAGGGCCAGGGCGCTGATCGTTGACTGCGCGGTGGCTGGATGGCCCGGCCGCTGGCTGATCCACGCCTCGGCGGTCAGCGGGGACGGCGCCCGGTGAGACCGCCTGCCGGATTCAGCTACATCGACGCCCACACCCATCTCCACCCGGCTTGGCTCTCCAAGGCGATCCGCCGGTGGTTCGCCGAGCACTCGGACTGGAAGCTCACGTATCCCACGGAGCCCGAGCGCGTCGTGGCGATCCTGAAGGAGCATGGCGTCGAGCGCTTCGTCTATTTCAGCTATGCCCACAAGCCGGGGATCGCTCGCGAGATCAACCGGTGGCTCTGGGAAACGGCCAAGCGTCTGCCCGACGGGATTCCGCTCGGCACCGTCCACGCGGCAGACGCGGACCCGGGCGGGATCGCCGAGGAAGCCCTGTCCACCTACGGCTTTCGCGGTCTCAAGCTCCACATCCAGGTCCAACGCTTTCACCCCGATGACCCGAGGCTCCTCCCGGTATACGAGCGCCTGGTCCGTCTGGATCGGGTGCTCGTGATTCACGTCGGCAACCTCATCGGCGCGCCCGGCGCCGGGGAGTACGCCCGGTTCGAGCGCTTCGTCCGGGTGTTGGATCGCTTCCCGGAGCTCCGGGCCTCGATCTGCCACATGGGGGCGCCCGGCACGACCGAGTGCTTCGAGCTCCTCGCGAAATACCCGGGTCTGTACCTGGACACCACCATGGCCATGTCGGAGGCGGGGCTCAGAAGCCTCGGGTGCGCGCCGGTGCCGGCAACCAACGAGCTCTTGATCCGATGGCAGGATCGGATCCTCTTCGGCAGCGACTTCCCCAACATCCCGTACGACTACGAGGAGGAGCGCCGCTGGGCGTGGGAGCGGGATCTGCCCCTCGAGGTGTGCCGGAAGATCTTCAACGCCAACGCCCGCAGATTCCTCGGCCTCGACCGGGAGGGTGTAGAGTAAGGACGTGGCAGGTCCCAAGGGGTTCAGAAATCTCCCCAAGCTCGAGCGGCTCAAGCGCGGCCGCCCCGCCCCGAGCCCTCCGCCGCTGCTCCGCCGCCGCGGCCGTCCCTTACCGCGGAAGCAGGAGGCTCCGTCGCCGGTCATCGCGCTGGCTGCGTTTCCCCAGAGCCACCAGCGTGTGCTCCTCGAGGTGCTTCGGCTCCTCGGCCCGTCCCGTGAGGCATTCCTCGTGGGTGGCGCGGTGCGGGACATCCTCCTGGCGCGCCAGGACGTGGAGGACCTCGATCTCGCGCTCTCCAACGGTGCCCTGGAGGTGGCGCGCTCGCTGGCCGACTGTCTCGGCGGCGCGTTCGTGGCGCTGGACGAAGCGCGCGGCGCCGGCCGCGTCGTGTTCAAGGCTGAGCCCGGCCACCGGCAGGTGGACCTGACCGATTTCCGGGCCTCCGCGCTGGAGGCGGATCTCCGTGGAAGAGACTTCAGCGTGAATGCCATCGCGGTGCCCCTCGGTCCCCTCGTGAGAGACACGCAGGCGCGCGTCGTGGATCCCTCGGGCGGGCTGATCGATCTGGCTCGGCGCCGTCTCCGTCTGGCCGGGCCGGGCGTCTTCGAAGCTGACCCGCTCAGGGCGCTCCGCGGTGTTCGCCTCGCGAGCCAACTGGGCTTCTCGCTCGACGCTCAGGCCAGGCGAGCGGCCAGAGCCGTTGCCCCCAAGCTCACCACCGTGTCGCCCGAGCGACAGCGCGAGGAGCTGGTGCGGCTTTTGAGCGTTCCGGAGGCTTCGCGCGCCCTGGGCCAGCTGGACCAGCTCGGCTTGCTCGAGGCCGTCCTCCCCGAAATCGGCCCGATGAAGCGGGCGGCCCAGCCCACGCCCCATCGCTTCTCCGTGTGGGAGCACTCGCTCCGGGCGGTGGACGCCGTGGACCGGCTCCTCGCCGATCTTGACGAGCTGGCCCCCCACGCGGATGAGCTGACCGCCCACCTGGGCGAGGCCTTGGGTGATGGCTTGACCCGGCGGGAAGTGCTGAAGCTTGCCGCGCTGCTTCACGACGTGGCCAAGCCGCGCTGCCGTCAGGTGGTTGACGGGCGGATCCGCTTCATCGGTCACGACGCTGTCGGCGCCGACATGGCCCGCGCCATCGCCCAGCGCCTTCGCCTTTCGAGCGCGGCAACCGCGGTGCTCGAGCGGTTGGTGCGCCACCACTTGAGGCTCATGCACCTGGCCCAGGTCGCGGAGGTCAGCCGCCGGGCGCGCTACCGCTTCTTCAGGGACCTCGGCGTCGAGGCGCAGGACCTGCTGCTGTTGACGCTGGCTGATGCCGCCGCAGTGCGCGGTCTCGCAGCCGCGACGGTGTGGCGGGGATCGCTGGGCCGGCTCGTCGCTGATCTCCTGGGCGGCCTGAAGGAGGACCGACAACAGGTCGGCGCGCCCCCGCTCCTCAGGGGCGAGGATGTCATGGCCGCGTTCGGTCTCGCTCCCGGGCCCGAGGTCGGGCGGCTCCTCGCCCTCGCGCGGGAGGCCCAGGATCTGGGGCAGGTGAGGACCCGTGAGGAGGCTCTGGCCTATCTCGCGGCCACCGAGAGCGCCCTTGACACGTGATCGGCTCCCTTCGTAAGGTAAGGGCACCTGTCAGCCGAACGGTTCCCCGAGTGAGGAGGATCCCATGCGCCTGAGACCGTGCTGGCTCCTGTGTCTCCTCGTTGTCCTGACCCCGCTCCTGGCCTGGGCCGCGCCCCAGGGGAAGGTGGTCGTCGCTCAGGGCGTGGACCCGACGACGCTCGACCCTATGAATCACCAGGAGACCCCGGCCTCCAACCTGGCGGTGAACATGTTCGACACCCTCCTGGAGCGCGATCAGGACCTGAAAATTGTCCCGCTCGTGGCCGAGTCCTACCGGATCGTCGTGCCCACGGCGTGGGAATTCAAGATCCGAAAGGGGATCAAGTTCCACAACGGGGAGCCGCTGGACGCGGAGGCGGTGAAGTTCAGCCTCGAGCGGCTGGTCGATCCGAAGCTCAAGCTCCGGGGGGCCACGCCGTTTGCCCCGCTGAGCCACGTGGAGATCGTGGACTCCCATACGGTGCGCATTCACACCAAGGCGCCGTGGCCGATCCTCGACACGCAGATGACCGTTTCCCAGACCTCGATCCTCCCGCCCAAGTACTACCGCGAGAAGGACATGGCCCACGTGGCCCGGAATCCCGTGGGCGCGGGGCCGTTCAAGTTCATCCGGTGGGTGAAGGACGACCACATCGAGCTCGCGGCCAACGAGCAGTACTGGCGGGGCGCGCCCACGATCAAGACGCTCATCTTCCGACCGATTCCCGACGATGCGGTGCGCGTCGCCGCGCTCCAGAACGGCGAGATCGACGTCGCCGTGAACATCCCCCCGCACCTGGCCAACATCATCGCCAATCACCCGCGGCTCTTTCTCTCGACAGCGCCCAGCGTGCGCACGATCCAGCTCATGTACTACACCCACCAGTTCGACCGGCAGCACAAGCTGGTCGGGCCCTACCAGGGACCGATCGCTGACCGGCGCATCCGGCTGGCGATGAATTACGCGGTGGACGTGGACGAGATCATCAAGAACGTGCTGGACGAGAAGGGGATCCGCGTGGCCACCATGCTCACCGCGAATCACTTCGGCTTCGACCCGAACCTCAAGTCCATCAAGCAGGACCTGGCGAAGACCAAGCAGCTCCTGACCGAGGCGGGATTCCCGAACGGGGTGGACATGGTGCTGAACGGCCCCCAGGGGCGGTACGTGCGGGACAAGGAGGTGGCCGAGGCGGTGGCGGGCCAGCTCACCAAGGCCGGGATCCGCACCCAGCTCCGGACCCACGAGTGGGGGAACTATCTGAACAACATGGTGTACATCCACAACGCCGGCCCCGTCTGGCTCATCGGGTGGGGGACCACCACCTACGATGCCGAGACGGTCTACGTCCCGCTGTTTCGCTCCGGGAAGATCCTCTCCAACTACTACCACCAGGACTTCGACCGGATGGTGGACGAAGCCCAGACCATCATGGATCAGAAGAAACGCGTGGAGCTCTACCGCCGGATCAACAAGCTCTGGATCGAGGACGCGGCAGCCATGCCGCTCTACCAGCAGCTCGACCTCTACGGCGTCACCAAGCGCATGGTCTGGAAGGCGCGCGGCGACGAGCGCCTCAAGGGCTACGACATGGCCGTCAAGCAGTGAATGTTGACAGGCCGGAGCACGCCACTACAATAGGAGCTGGGCGGGCGTAATTCAGGGGCAGAATGCCAGCTTCCCAAGCTGGACGTCGCCGGTTCGAATCCGGTCGCCCGCTCCAGATTTGAAACCCGCGATCCCCCGAGGGGCCGCGGGTTTCTATTTGCGTCGCTCCAGGCGGACGTGCGAGCGCCGTCGGGACGCAGTTCAACTTTTTGTTCTTCGTGACGCGTGGCGTGCTGCCCGGCCCCCCGCTGGTGTTCATCAGGTTTGGCCGGGCCGTCGAGGTTGACTGGCGCCACGTGGTCGCCCTCGAGATCGTCGCCATCACGGTGGTGTTCCTGCTCACCGATGGGATGTCGGGCGAATCGGCGCTCGTGATCCTGGGCAGCGTGCTGATCGGCAAGACGATCAGCCGCTGATCCCGGCCCGTCTATGGTCTGCTCGAGAAGGTACCGTGAGGAGCCCTGAGGAGCGCGACGCCGGCATGCTCGCCGAGCGCCGCCAACGCCGGTCGAGCGCCCTGGCGACGACGGTCTCGGGCTCCCTGCAGCTCGACAGGGGCTGCATGAGCGTGAGCAGATCGCCCAGGTTAGGAGTGACTGCCGGGTGTGCCAATGCGGGGCTCCGGGGTGAGAGGCAGGACGATTCGGAAGGTGGTGCTGGCGCCGGCAGTGCTCCGGAAGCTGATGGTACCGCCGTGATCCTCGATGATCTTGTGCGTCAGCGCCAGGCCGAGCCCGGTTCCGCCTGCCTTCGTCGTGAAGAACGGGGTGAAGACCTTGTCGGCCTCCGAGAGAGGGATCCCTCTGCCGGTGTCCTCCACTTCCACCGTGACGCGACGGTTGAGAGTCCGCTGGCGGGAAGGCACGAACACGTCCGCACCCTCGCCCCACCCGGCGCGCAGCGTCAGGCGACCGCCCGGAGGCATCGCCTCCAGGGCGTTGGCCACCAGGTTCACCAGGGCCTGGTAGAGGTGCTCCTCGTCCGCCTGGATCGGGGGGAGGTCTCGAGCGTACTGGCGCTCGACCGAGATCTGCTTCGTCTCGATTTCGTTGGCGTAGAGCTCCAGGATGCGGTTGAGCAGGACGGGGAACCGCACCGGCGTGAAGCTGAACTGCATGGGCCGGGCGAGCTGGAGGAGGCGCTCGACGATCCCGTTGATGCGTTCCAGCTCCCGCGGCACCACGCGCTGGAACGTCTCGCGGAAGCGCTCGTCTTCCAACTTCCGGGGCGCGAGCCAGGTAAAGGTGCGGAGGGAGGTGAGCGGATTTTTGATCTCGTGGGCCAGGCCTGCGGCCATGGTCCCGAGCGCCGCGAGCCGGTCGGAGCGCCGGAGCTGCTCCTCGAGCTCGCGGACCGGGGTGACATCTCTGAAGACACCGACCACCCCGAGGTCCTTGCCGTCGGCGCCCTTGAGCGGTGCGGTGCTGATCTCCACGGGGAGGGACGTGCCGTTCCGCCGTCGGAGCGTCAGGGAGAAGCGCGCCATGGCGGTCCGGCTGGCGAGGGTCTCCATCAGGATCTCGACGACCTCCGGGCTGTGAGCGAACACCTCGGTGCAGTACCGCGCGCTGACCTCGGCCGCGAAGAGCCCGGTGAGCAGCTCGCCGGCGGGGTTGAGGGTGACAACGCGGCCGTCCAGGTCAAGGGTCACGATGCCGCTCGTGATGGACCCGAGGATGCTGTCCGTGTAGCTCTTCAGGTCGGCCAGCTCTTCAAACCGATGACGGAGCTCAGCGTGGGCCGCCTCCAGCGCGGTGCGCTGCTCGAGGAGCTGCGTGGTCATGTGGTTGAATGCGATGGCGAGGTGCCCGATCTCGTCGGACGTGGTCGGGTCGATCCGCTGATTCAGCTCGCCGCGGGAAATGGCCGCGGCGGCCTCGGCGAGCCGGTGGACCGGCCGGGCGATCCGCCTGGCGACCAGCGCCGCGGCCAGCCCGCCGAGCAGCAGCGTTGCCACCGTGAGCACGCCCAGCTCCCACCGGGTCTGGCTGATCTCGGCCTCCATTCGACGCTTGGAGAGGCCCACTCTCACCGTGCCCCATTTCTGGCGCGCGACAACGACCGGAATGGCGAAGTCGTAAATGGACTCGCGGGTCGCCGCGAACACGGTCTCCTGGATCAGGAGCGCGTCCGCCCTGGACGCCAGATGGTCAACTTCGTCCGGCAGCGAATAGCCGACCAATTCAGGGTACTGGCTGTGGGCTGCCACCTTCCCTTCCGCGTCGAGGACGATGGCGTAGACTACGTCCTCGTCCGCCGCAACGCGGGTCACGCTCTGCTCGAGGGCGGTGAAGTTGTAGAGGAGCAGGTAGCCGGTGGAAATGGCGGCCAGGTTCCTTGCGATCACCTCCCCCCGGCGCTGGACCTCCTGGATGATCGTGGCCCGCTGCCGCTGCTCCACCACCGCGAAGACCGCGGTCATGACGAGGAAGAGCACCAGCAC
>JACQRS010000349.1 GCA_016206385.1 Candidatus Rokuibacteriota bacterium
CGCGGCCTCACCGGTACGGTCCGGATGGAGATCGTGGTCCACCCCGACGGCGCAATCGCCGGCGTCTCTCTTCTTCAGTCCTCGTCGCACCCGATCCTGGACCAGGCGGCTCTCGACGCCGTCAGGCGCCTTCAGCCGCTGCCGTTTCCCGCTGAGCTTCCTCCCCGGACCCTCAGCGTCCGGCTGCCTGTGGTCTTCGAGCTGAGGTGAGTTGATGCGCCACGCCCACGGGGGGGACCTCAGAAGGCTGGCGATGGCGGCGGGCGTCACGCCGGAGCGACTGCTGGACTTCAGCGCCAGCATCAACCCGCTCGGGCTCTCGCCTGCTGTCGAGGCCGCGATCACGGAAGCGCTCCCCGCTGTGATCCACTACCCGGACCCGGAGGCCGCGGCCCTCCGCGAAGCCTTGGCTTCCTACCACGGCCTCTCACCCGAGCAAGTGCTCCCCGCCAACGGCTCCACCGAGCTGATCTACCTCCTGACGCGGGCGCTCGCCCCGGGCCGCAGCCTGATCCTTCACCCCGCGTTCAGCGAGTACGAGGCCGCGCTGGAGCTGGCCGGGGCCCGGCTCGAGCACGAGCTGCTGGACGAGGATCACGGCTTTGTCCCGGAGCTGCCACGGCTCCTTCCCCGGCTCGCTGGCCAGGACCTGGTGGTCCTGGCGAATCCTAACAACCCTGCGGGGAGCCTGATCCCGAAGCCGACGCTGCTGGCCCTGGCGGAGGCCGCCCATGAGGCTGGCGCCACCCTCGTCGTGGATGAGGCCTTCATTGACTTCGTCGAAGAGGCGTCGCTCAAGAAGGAGCTGGCTCACTTCCCACGCCTCGTCCTCCTCCGCTCGCTCACCAAGTGCTTCGCCCTGCCGGGGCTCCGGGTGGGCTACGCCCTCGCCTCAGCTGAGCTCGTGGCAAGGCTGTCCCGCTGGAAGGGGCCGTGGAGCGTCAACGCCCTGGCGGGAGCCGCGGGGATCGCGGCCCTGGCTGATCGGGAGTACCAGGAGCGATTCAGGCTCCTGGTGCCGCGCTGGCGCGAGGAGTTCCAGGGCGGGCTCCAGCGGTTCGGTCAGCTCCGCGTGTTCCCCGCGGTCGCCAACTATCTCCTGGCGCGCTTGCTGGACCCGGGCCTGAGCGCGCCGGTCCTGAAGGCGCGGCTGCTCAGGGAGCGGATCGCCATCCGCGACTGCACCTCCTTCCGCGGCCTCGGCCCGGCGTTCATCCGGCTGGCCGTGCGGCGGCCGGAGGAGCAGGCGCTGCTGCTTGAGGCTCTCGAACGATGCCTCTGATCCTCGGCCTTGCCGTGCTTTTCGACCTGATCTTTGGCGAGCCCGGCAACCGCTGGCATCCGGTGGCGTGGGTGGGACGAGGGCTCGAGTTGTTGCAGGCGCGGGTGCCGGCCCGGAGTCCGGCGGGGCTCCTCGCCGCCGGGGCGATCATGGTGGTGGGGGCAGCGCTCGTGATTGCCGCGCTGGCGGAGGCCGTCGTGCGCGCGACAGCGCCGCTTGGCTGGCCCGGCGTGTTCCTCCACGCGTGGCTCCTCAAGTGCACGTTCTCGGTGAGAGGGCTCATCGGAGCTGCGGGGGCGGTGAAGATGGCGCTGGCGCTCGGCAGCCTGGACGAGGCGCGCCGCCGCGTGGGCCGGCACCTGGTGAGCCGCCCGACCGCGACGCTTTCAGCCGACCAGGTGGCCTCCGCTACGGTGGAGTCGGTGGCGGAGAATTTTACCGACAGCGTGGTGGCACCGCTCCTCTTCTTCCTCCTCTTCGGGTTGCCAGGTGCCTGGGCCTACCGCATGGTGAACACCGCCGACGCCATGTGGGGCTATCGCGAGGGCGAGCTCGAGTACTTCGGCAAGCCTGCCGCGCGCCTCGATGACCTGCTGAGCTGGATTCCGGCGCGCCTCGCCGGAGCGGGGATCGTTGTCGGGGCGCTGATCGCGGGCGAACGGGCGGCCGCCGCGTGGCGGACCATGTGGCGGGACCACGCCCGGACCGCCAGCCCCAACGCCGGCTGGGCCATGGCGGCCATGGCAGGGGCCCTGGGTGTGGCCCTTGAAAAACCGGGTGCCTACCGGCTCGGGGACGGCCCCCTCCCCACCGCCGAGGCGATTCACCGGGCCGTGAGCGTGATGACCTCGGCCAGCGGCCTCTTCACCGCGGCTTCACTCTGCGCCGTCCTCCTCAGGGGGTGAGACGATGCCGGCTCGGGCCCTGATGATCCAGGGCACAGCGTCCCACGCGGGGAAGAGCCTCCTCGTGGCGGGGCTCTGCCGCCTCTTTGGCCAGGAGGGGCTTCGCGTTGTCCCGTTCAAGTCGCAGAACATGGCGCTCAACGCCTACGTCACCCGGGATGGCGGTGAGATGGGATGGGCCCAGGCCATGCAAGCCGAAGCGGCAGGAGTGGAGCCGCGCGTCGAGATGAACCCGATCCTCCTCAAGCCGCAGTCGGAGCAGGGAAGCCAGGTGATCGTCCTCGGCAAGGTGCTCCGGACAGCTTCGGCCCGCGAGTATTACGGAATGACCGAGCAGCTCTGGACGGCGGTGGTGGAGAGCTACCGGTGGCTCACCGCCGAGGCCGACCTCGTCCTGATCGAAGGAGCGGGCAATCCTGCCGAGCCCAACCTGATGGAACGCGAGATCGCCAACATGGCCGTGGCCAGGCACGCCCGAGCGCCGGTGCTCCTGGTCGGCGACATCGACCGGGGTGGGGTCTTCGCCAGCCTGATCGGCACGATGAGCGTCCTTCGGCCCTCTGATCGGAGACTAGTAAAGGGGTTTATTATCAATAAGTTTCGAGGTGATCCTTCAGTTCTCACCTCAGGTCTCGAGTTCCTCGAGAGGAAGACACGGCGGCCGGTGCTTGGAGTCGTGCCCATGCTCTCCCGTCTCTACCTTCCCGAGGAAGACAGCGTGGCTCTCGAGGAGCCGGGGGAGGCGCCGGACCGAGCGAGAGCGGTGCGGATCGCTGTGGTCCGTCTCCCGTATATTTCCAACTTCACCGACTTCACCCCGCTGGAGCTCGAGCCCATGGCGGAGGTCGTCTACGCGCGGGATCCCGCTGATCTCGCCGGTGCCCACCTGGTGATCCTTCCCGGCTCCAAGGACACGATCGCTGACCTCAGGTTCCTGAAGGCGCGGGGGTTTGACCGCGCCCTCGCCCTTCACCTCGAGGGCGGCGGCGCGGTTGGCGGAGTCTGTGGCGGGTACCAGATGCTCGGCCGCTCGGTAAGCGATCCCCACGGGGTCGAGAGCGGAGGGGAGGAGCCCGGCCTCGGCCTCTTGCCTGTCGCCACCGTCCTGGAGCCGGAGAAGATCACCCGGCGCGTGACGGCCCGGCTGCTTCCCGGTCCCTGGGGGGAGGGAAGCGGGGAGTGGGAGGCCTACGAGATCCACACCGGACGCACGGTCGTGGAAGGTGATCTGGCCCCGCTCTTCGCCATCTCCCGGAGAGGGGATGCGCCGGCCCGGGATACCGACGGGGTGATCACCCTTGACGGCAGGGTCTGGGGCACGTACCTCCACGGCGCCCTCGATGCCTCTCTGGTCCGGCAGCGTCTCCTGAGCTGGCTCGCCGGGCGCCCGCGACTCTCCCTCGCCCCGCCCTCAGCCGACTATCGCGCGTTGAGGGAGGCGGCCTACGATTCCCTCGCAGACACCCTCCGGCGCTCGTTGAACCTCCCCGCGATCAGAGCCCTCGTCGCTCGCTAGCGCTTCCACCTTCGAATTTCCTTCGTCCCCGGCTCAGCCGGGCGGTATCTTATAAGACGGTTGTTTCATCGGTGCGATCGCCGCCACGTGGGGCGATCGATCTCTTAGCCGTCGGAGATGGGCGCGAACGTCACCGAACAGCTTTCCGAGGGTCTCCACGCCGCTCTCCGAGCCGCCGGGCTGGCCCCGCCTGAGGAGCTCCTCTGGGAGGTGCCGCGGGAATCCGTCCACGGCGACTACGCCACGAACGTGGCGATGCAGCTCGCAAAAGCGGCGCGGCGTCCGCCGCGCCAGGTGGCCGAGCTGATCGTCAAGCACTGGCCGTCGCTGCCCGCGGTGGAGCGGGTGGAGGTCGCGGGTCCGGGCTTCGTGAACGTCTTCCTCGCCGGGGCCTGGTGCGCTGACGCCCTCCGCCAGATCCTCGCTGCGGGCGCGGAGTATGGCCAGAGCCCGAGGGGTCGGGGCCAGCGGGTCCGCATCGAGTTCGTTTCGGCGAACCCGACCGGCCCGCTCGTGATCGTCAACGCCCGCGCCGCGGCCATCGGCGACGCGCTCGCGCGCATTCTGCGCTCCCAGGGCTACACGGTCTTCGCCGAGTATTACGTCAACGATGCCGGCAACCAGGCGACGATGCTGGCGCGCTCCATGGAAGCCCGGGTCCGCCAGCTTCTCGGCGAGGCGAGAGACGTGCCGGAAGGGGGGTATCCGGGCGAGTACCTCGTGGACGTGGCAAAGGGCTACCTCGCCGAGGAGGGCGCCCACTCTCTCTCCGAGCCCGAGGCCGCGCGCTTGGAGCGCCTCGGCAGGTACGCGGTCCGCCGGATCCGCGAAGCGCAGGAGCGGGTACTCAGGGAGTATGGCGTCGAGTTCGACCGTTGGGTTTCCGAGAATGTCGAGATCCGAAAGCCCGGTCTCCCCGAGGAAGCCATCGAGCTGCTGAGGGCGCGGGACCTGGTCTACGAGGCCGAAGGGGCGCTCTGGTTCCGGGCCTCCCGCTTCGGCGACGACGAGGATCGGGTCCTCGTCAAGTCGGACGGGGAGCTGACCTACTTCGCCGCCGACATCGCCTACCACCTCTTCAAGTTCGGGGATGCGGACCGCCTGATCGACCTGATTGGCCCCGATCACCACGGCTACGTTGCGCGGATCAAGGCCGCCATGATCGCGCTGGGCAAGCCCGCCGACGCCGTCCAGGTGCTCATCGTCCAGCTGGTGACGCTCCTCAGGGGAGGTGAGCCGGTGCGGATGTCAAAGCGGCGCGGGGAGTTCGTCCTGATGGAGGAGCTGATCGAGGAGGTCGGGCGCGACGCGGCGCGCTTCACCTTCCTCACGCGCCGCCATGACAGCCCCCTCGACTTCGACATCGAGGTGGTGACGCGGCAGTCCGCCGACAACCCCGTGTACTACGTCCAGTACTGCCACGCCCGCATCTCGAGCATCTTTCAGCACCTCAAGCAGCGGAAGCTGCCCGTCCCCGACTGGCGGAGCGTCGACCTCTCGCGCCTGACCCTGCCGGAGGAGCTGGCGCTCATCAAGCGGCTTCTCCAGTTCCCCGACCTGGTGGCCGGAGCCGCCCGGACCCTTGAGCCTCACCGGGTGGCCTATTACCTCCAGGAGCTCGCCGCGGGGTTCCATCCGTACTACAACCGCCATCGCGTGGTCTCAGAGGATCGCGCCCTGACCGATGCCCGGCTTGCCCTCGCCGCCGCCGTGGGCCAAGTGGTCAGAAACGGCCTCGCGCTCCTCGGCGTCTCGGCTCCCGAGAAAATGTGATGACCACGGGCACCATGAGAGTGCGTCCCAGACGCCGCCGGAGCCGCGGCCCGGTCGCGCTCCTCGTCCTGACCTGCGTGGTGGCCCTTTCGCTGACGTTCCTGCTCGGGGTGCTGGTGGGGCGGGGTTACCGCGTCGGAGGCCGGGTACCCATGCCGCAGGCATGGGTGGGGGCCAGAACGCAGCCCCAGGCGGCAGAGGTCGAGAAGGGCAAGCGCGCCCCGATCGCCGGGCGCGGCGCCGTCGAGGACCGCGAGCTCCGCCGTCGGGCCCAGATCCAGGAGAGGCTGACCTTCTACCACACCCTCACGGCGCCGCACCCGGCCACGCCGCGCCCGGCGCCCAAGCCCCGGGAGGCGACGGCGGAGGCGGGCGAGGGCGACCGCGGGCCAGGGGAGTCGGACAGGAACGAGGGGGAGGCGGCCACGGGCATGGCCGACGGCCGGGCTCCGGTTCTCTCGTGGACGGTCCAGGTGGCGGCTTACCGGAGCGTGGATTCGGCCACCGCGCTGCAGAGCTCTCTGGCAGCCTCAGGCTACGACGCGTACGTCGTGCCCTCCGCCGGAGAGGAGGGCACGGTGCGCTACCGGGTCCGGGTGGGGAGCTACCCGAGCCGGACTGAGGCGGCGAAGATCGCCGAGCGGCTCCGTTCCGAGCGGGCCCTCGCCGCGTTTGTCGTTTCCCGCTGAGAGCGGGTCGTATGACGGGGCACCGCCTGGGAGGGGTGCTGATCACCCAGGCGCAGATCGCTGCGCGCGTGCGGGAGCTGGGAGAGGCCGTGGCCCGCGACTACGGGGGACAGGATCCGGTCCTGGTTGGCGTGCTGACGGGCGCGGTGGTGTTCCTGGCCGATCTGATCCGCGCCATCGCCATCCCGGTGACCCTGGACTTCATCGGCGTGGCGAGCTACGGGGCCGGGACCGGATCCTCGGGCGTGGTGAGACTCACCTCCGACCTCTCCGTCTCCATCGAGGGCCGGCACGTCCTCATCGTCGAGGACATCATCGACTCGGGGCGCACCATCAACTACCTGCGACGAAATCTCCTGACGCGCCGCCCGCGAAGCCTCAGGCTCTGCGCCCTCCTGGACAAGGCCGAGCGGCGGGACGAGGAGGTCGAGATCGACTACCGCGGCTTCTCGATCCCCAACCACTTCGTGGTGGGGTACGGCCTGGACTTCGGGGGGCTCTACAGAAACCTCCCATATATCGCGATCTTAGAGAGCGAGCCGGGGGAGTAGCCGGCTTGCGGGCTGGGGCCTTATGCTATAATGGCCCCGTAAGCATCGCCAGGAGACACTGATGAAGGCCCCCGTGAACCAGTTCTACAAGAATCTGGCCCTCTGGATGGTGATCGGCCTGATCGTCATCCTCCTCTTCAACCTCTTCCAGACCAGCCAGCCCTCCCGCGAAGAGATCGTCTTCTCCGACTTCCTGCGCAAAGTGGAGGCCGGCGAGGTGAAGGAGGTCACGATCCGCGGGAACGCGCTCAGCGGCCGCCTCGGCGACGGGTCGGCCTTCCGGACCTACACCGTGGACTACCCGGATCTGGTGAAGATGCTGCGGGACCGCGGCGTCCGCATCATCGTCAAGCCGCCGGACAACAACCCCTGGTACGCC
>JACQRS010000339.1 GCA_016206385.1 Candidatus Rokuibacteriota bacterium
CCTCAGGGTCTTGTTAGCTCGCTTCAACGCCTCATTCACGGCATCCTGCCAACCTTTCGGCGACGACCCGATGATCTTGGTTACCCGTGCGACCGCCATTGGCTTTCCTCCTTTTCAAGTCTAGCCGCGTGGCGAGCCATTGCACTCAACGCAAATAGACTCTCACCTCCTCCCCGTGGAGCCGAGTCTCTCCTCGATCCGGGAAAGGGCGGCCGCCATGTTGATCCCACCCGCCAGGACCGGCGCCAGCGGGTCGCCGATCTTCTCGAACCGGGTCGGGACGGTCTTCAGGATGAAGCGCTTCGGATCAAGCCGCGCGGTCACCTCCGCCCAGCGCAGCGGACAGGAGACCGGCGCCCCGGGCAGGGGGCGGAGGGAAAAGGGCGCCACAATCGTCCGCCCGTGGCCGTTCTGGACGTAGTCGATATAGACCTTGCCGCCGCGCGCCCGGACCGGACGCGCCACCGTGGCGATGTCGGGGGCCGCCTCCACCCCCAGCAGCGCCAGGAGCCTGCCGAATGTCCGCGCCTCCTCGTGGGTGTAGCGGGCTCCCAGCGGGACCAGGACGTGGAGCCCCGTCGCGCCGGAGGTCTTGACGTAGCTCGGCAGCTCCAGTTCTTCCAGGATCCTGTGAAGCGCCCGGGCCACGCGCACCACGTCGGCGAACGGCGCCCCCTTGGGATCCAGATCCAGGATGAGCCAGTCGGGCCGGTCGAGGGCGCCGAGGCGCGAGCTCCAGAGGTGGAGCGGGATCGTCCCCAGGTTCGCCACATAGCGGAGGCTCTCACGGTCGTTCACGACGAAGTAGTCGATCTCCCGGCCGGCGTCCTTCGAGTAGATCCGCTCGGTGCGGACCCAGTCGGGAACGAAATCCGGCGCATCCTTCTGGAAAAATGACTTGCCAGCAATCCCGTCCGGGTAGCGCGTCAGGACCAGCGGGCGGTCACGGAGATAGGGGAGCAGGTGGGGGGCCACGGCGTCGTAGTAGGCGATCAGCTCCCCTTTGGTGAAGCCGTCTTCGGGCCAGAACACCTTCGTGAGGTTCGTGAGCCTGACCTCGCGGGAGGCCGCTTCCGGCTGCCCGGGCGGAAGCGGTACCAGCTCCACCGGCTCCTCCCGGCGGCACTCCGTCGGCGTCTTGTCCTCCCGGAGCCCGAGGAAGGCCGGGTGCCGGATCCCCTCGTGCAGCGTCCACTCGGTGAAGCGCACCTCGCACACGAGCTTCGGCTCGACCCAGTGATGTCCGGCCCCGGTCGGTGTCCCCACCTCGAAGGGTGAGCTGGTTCGGCTCAGGGGCGCCAGCTTCTCCCACAGCGACCTCAACGTCCTGGCGTCGAAGCCCGTGCCGACCTTCGAGACGTAGACCAGCCGGGATCCTTCGTAGAGCCCCAGGTGGAGCGCGCCGAAATACCCGCGCGAGCCCTGTGGGTCAGTGTAGCCGCCGATGACAAACTCCTGACGGCGCTGGCATTTCACCTTGAGCCAGTCCCGGGAGCGCCCCGCCACGTAGCGGCTGTCAACTTTCTTGGCGATGATCCCTTCCAACCGCTGCTCCGAGGCGGCCTCGAAGAACGCCGCGCCATGCTTGAGGATGTGATCGCCGTATCGGACCACGCCCCGCATGGGGAGGAGGAGCCTCAGGCACTCCTTGCGCTCGCGGAGCGGGAGGCGACGGAGGTCCCGCCCGTCCAGGGACAGGCAGTCGAAGAAAATCCCGGTGACCGGAACCCCGACCCGGGCCCTCTCGATGTCGAGGGGGTTGGTGAGGTGCATGCGCGCCTGAAGGCGTTGGAAGCTCGGCCGGCCGCCCTCATCCGTCGCCACCACTTCGCCATCCAGGACGAACCGCTCCACGAAAAGCGCCCGCAGTCCACGGGCGACCTCGGGATAGCGCCCGGTGACGACCTGGCCGTTCCGGCTGTAGAGCTCCACCATTTCGCCCGCGCGACGGGCCAGCCCGCGGACACCGTCGTACTTGATCTCGAAGAGCCCCTCCCTGCCCGAGAAGGGGCGGTCCGCGGCTGAAGCCAGCATGTGCGGCTGATCCCCGGGCGACACCTCGCCCGGCGGTGGCCTCAGCGCCTCGAGCCGCTCGCGCAGGGCTGTCAGCCTGGCAGACCCCTCGCGCAGCTCCTCAACGGTCAGCCCCGAGAGCACCGATTCGGGGGCGCGATCGGTCGGCTCCTCCTCTCCGGTGAAGGCGTCGGCCTTCTTCAGGAGGAGCCACTCCTTGTCCTTCCCGCTCATGCGGGCCAGCGTCCACCGCCCGCGGAGCTTGAAGCCGAAGAGCTCGACTTCGAGCTTTCCCCTGGCGAGCTGCGCAAGGGGGTCGTCGGGCTTGACCAGGCGATACCAACCCCGGTCCCAGACGATCACCGCGCCCGCGCCGTAGGTGCCCTCCGGGATGACCCCTTCGAAGTCGGCGTACTCGATCGGGTGGTCCTCGACGCGGACCGCCAGCCGCTTCTCCTGAGGTCGCACCGAGGGGCCCTTGGGCACGGCCCAGCTCTTCAACACCCCATCCATCTCCAGGCGCAGGTCGTAGTGCAGGCGGCGGGCCGCGTGCTTTTGAACGACGAAGAGCCGCCCCGCCCCCGCGCGCCGACCGCCGAAGGGCTCGGGCGTCCGCTCCGGGTCACGCTTCCCGCGGTAGTCGTCCAGCGACGTCCGCGCTTTCAACACCTCGCGCTCCCCCATCAGTGCATGATGGCGCCGCCCGCCACGTTGATCGCCTGGCCCGTGATGTACTCGGCGGCATCCGAGGCCAGGAAGGTGGCCAGCTCGGCCACATCCTCCGGTGCGGCGACCCGGCCCAGCGGGATCGCGGCCGCGCGCTGCTTGATCCCCTCGGCCCGCAGCGCGGGATCGAAGCTTCCGTCGGGGCGCCGGCCCAGGTAATCGAGCCTGTCGGAGTCGGCCGGGCCGGGGCAGATCGCGTTCACGGTGACGCCGAAGGGGGCCAGCTCCATGGCGAGAGCCTGCGTGAACCCGATCAGGCCGAACTTGGACGCGCAGTAGGCGGCCAGGTTGGGGTAGCCCAGCTTGCCGCAGTTCGAGGCCATGTTGATGATGCGGCCGCGAATCCGCTGCTTCACCATCAGGCTCGCGACGGCCCTGGCGGAGAGGTAGCTACCCTTCAGGTTGGTGTCGAGCACTAGGTCCCAGGTTTCCTCGGCCAGCTCCACGACCGGCACCCGGTCCGCGCCGGGAGGCGCCGCGGCGTTGTTGACCAGAATGTCGATCCGGCCGAAGGCCTCCAGCGCCCGTTCCACCGCGGCCTCGATCTGACGGACGGAGCGCACGTCCACAAGGGCGGTCAACGCCCGACGTCCGAGCTGACTGACTTCGGCCGCCACCGCTTCGAGCCCGCCCCAGCCGCTCGCCGGCTTGGCCGCCACCACCCGCGTGCCGACCGGCGCGATGTCGGTGAGCACCAGGTCCGCTCCCTCGGCGGCGAATCGCCGGGCGATGGCTCGCCCGAATCCGTGCTCGCCGCCACTCCCCGTCACCATCGCCACTTTGCCTGTGAGCCGTGCCATGCCGACCTCCTTGACCCGGACAGAAGATAGCAACTCGGGTTATACTTTGGCTACCATGGACGGCGGACCGACGGCCTCGCCGACCCAGCTCCAATTCAACCCCTTCCTCCCGGAGTTCATCGAAAATCCGTATCCCCTTTACCACCGCCTCCGCGCCGAGGACCCCGTGCACCAGAGCCCCATGGGCTTCTGGGTCCTCACCCGCTACGACGACGTCGTCACGGTGCTACGCGATCAGCGCTTCGGCCGGAAGGGGTTCGAGCCGCTCCTGTCGGCGCTGTTCGGCTCCGGGAACGAGCAGTCCGGCTTCGTGACGTCCATGCTCTTCAGGGACCCGCCCGACCACACCCGCCTGCGGGCCCTGGTGAGCAAGGCGTTCACCCCTCGCGTCATCGAGCGGCTCAGGCTCCGCATCCAGGAGATCGCCGACGAGCTCCTGGACCGCGCGCGGGACGCCGGGGCTATGGACGTGGTCGCCGATCTCGCCTATCCGCTCCCCGTCATCGTGATCTGCGAGATGCTGGGCGTGCCGGCCTCGGATCGGGACACCTTCAAGCAGTGGTCGCTGGACATCGGCCGGAGCCTGGATGCCATCGGGATGCAGGCCACCGGGATGCTGACAGACCCGGAGGTGGTGGTCCGGGGCAACGCGGCGCGCCGAGCGCTCACGGCGTACTTCCGCAACGGGCTGATCCCGGAGCGTCGCCAGCGCCCCCGGGCCGATCTCCTGAGCGCGCTCATCGCTGCCGAGGAGGAAGGCGACAAGCTCACTGAAGGTGAGCTCTTAGCCACCTGCAACCTGCTCTTCGTCGCCGGCCACGAGACCACCGTCAACCTGATCGGCAACGGCCTCCTCGCTCTCCTCCGGCACCCAGCGCAGCTCAGCGCGCTGAGGCAGGACCCCTCGCTGATCCAGAGCGCGGTCGAGGAGCTGCTCCGCTACGACGGGCCGGTTCAGCGGACCGGGCGGATTCCCCACGTGGATGTGGAGATCGATGGAAAGAAGATCGCCCAGGGCGAGATGGTGGTGGCGCTGATCGGCGCTGCGAACCGCGACCCCGCGCGCTTCCCCGATCCGGACCGGCTCGACATCACCCGCGCCGACAACGACCACATCGCGTTCGGCGCCGGGATCCACTTCTGCCTCGGCGCCTCCCTCGCACGCCTGGAGGCGCAGATCGCCATCAACGCGCTGATCCGTCGCATACCCGGCCTCACGCTGGCCACGACCGCCCCGGAGTGGCGTGAAACCTCGGTCCTCCGCGGCCTGAAGGCGCTGCCCGTCGCCTTCTAGGCGGCCTCGGCTCGCGTTCACACCAGCGCTGGCGCCGGAGCGCGGGCGGTCCCCCTAGCCCTTGAAGCTCACGGATCCTTTTGAATGAGCCCGGGCGTTGTGTTATCGTGCAACTTCCTAGCCCTTGGACCCAGGAGGAACGGTCGCCATGCCTCCGCACTCGATCGGTTCTGGAACGATCTCCTTCGGCCTGGTCTCCATCCCGATCAAGCTCTACACGGCTGCGGCCTCGGGCACCGTGTCCTTTCACCTGCTCCACGCCAAGTGCGGCTCCCGCATCAGGCAGCAGCAGGTGTGCCCCACGTGCAACGAGGTGGTGGACCGGACCGGGC
>JACQRS010000340.1 GCA_016206385.1 Candidatus Rokuibacteriota bacterium
CCCCCCGGATGATCATCATGTCGTCCGTCCGCCCCGTGATCCGCCCGATGCGCCGGGACGTCCGCCCGCACCGACAGGGCTCAGCGAGCAGCATCGAGAGATCTCCCGTCCGGTAGCGGAGCAGCGGCAGCGCCTCCTTCGTCAGCGTCGTGAACACCAGCTCCCCCGGCGTCCCCGGCGGAACGGGCACCAGCGTCTCGGGATCGATCACCTCCAGGAGAAAGTGGTCCTCGTGGACGTGCATCCCCTGCTGCTCCGGGCACTCCACCGCCACCCCAGGCCCGATGACTTCCGACAGCCCGTAGACGTTCAGCGCCGTGAGCCCGAGCCGCCCCTCGATCTGGGCCCGCATGGCCTCCGTCCACGGCTCGGCACCGAAGAATCCGAGGCGCAGCCTGAGCTTGTCCCGCGGGATCCCGGCCTCCGCCAGGGCCTCGGCCAGGTGCAAACTGTACGAGGGCGTGCAGCACAGCACCGTCGAGCCCCACTCGTGGAGCGCCATGAGCTGCCGCTCAGTAAACCCACCGGAGAGGGGGATCACCGTGGCCCCCAGCCGCTCCGCCCCGTAGTGGAAGCCCAGTCCCCCGGTGAACAGCCCGTAGCCGTACGCGTTCTGCACCACGTCCGCTGGCCCCACGCCCCCGGCCGCGAGCGTGCGCGCCATCACCTCGGTCCACACCTCCAGGTCATCGCGCGTATAGGCCACCACCGTCGGCTTCCCCGTCGTCCCCGACGAGGCGTGCACCCGCACCACCTCCCGCAACGGGACGGCCAAGAGTCCGAACGGATAGTGCTCCCTCAGGTCCGCCTTCTGGGTGAACGGGAGCCGTCTCACGTCGTCGAGGGACCGGATGCTGTCGGGCCGCACGCCGGCCTCGGCCAACCGCTCCCGGTGGAACGCCACGCGGCCGTAGACCCGGCAGATCACGTCCCGAAGGCGGTCGAGCTGAAGCTGCTCCAGCTCGTCCCGCGGAATTCGCTCGACCTCGTACGCTGTCGCCATGGCGAGAGTTCCTCCTCGGAGTTTCAGGCGAACGCGCGGGGAGGCAGCGCCCGGGCCCGCCCGACCAAGCGGGCCCACCCCTGGTCCACGTCCTCCTGGATCTGGCGAATCGCCTCGTCGGTCAGGTGCCGGTAGCGCGCCTGGGCCGAGAGATATTCCTTCACAGGAACGCCGACGGGCTCATGCGTGATAGTGTAGCGAAGCCCATCTCGCACCTCGTAGAGCGGAAAGAGCCTGGATTCGACGGCCAGGCGCGCCACCCGGAGGGAGGCATCGTCGGCGATGCCCCACCCCGGCACGCACGGGCAGAGGACGTGGAGGAACCGGGTACCGCCGAGCGTCCGTGCGCGCTCGATCTTGGCGAGAAGGTCCGCCGGATAGGCGGGGCAGGCCGTCGCGGCGTACGGGATCCTGTGGGCCGCCATGATCTCCACGATGTCCTTCTTCCGCGTGGGCTTGCCGCGGGGCGTCGAGCTGGTCCACGCGCCCCACGGCGTCGCCGAGCTCTTCTGGTTGCCGGTGTTCTGGTACGCCTCGTTGTCGAAGCAGACGTAGATGAAGTCCTCGTCGCGCTCCGCGGCACCGGAGAGCGCCTGGAGCCCGATGTCGTGGGTGCCGCCGTCGCCCGCCAGACAGGCCACGGTGACCTCCTCGCCGCGGGCCCTGAAGGCGCGCGCGAGGCCGGCCGCCGCGGCGGCCGTCGTCTCGAACGCGGTCTGGAAGACCGGAACCTGCATCGAGGACAAGGGCAGCGGGCCGGCCATCACCGCGATGCACGAGGGCGGGATCACGAGAACCGTCCGCGGTCCGAGTCCCTTCAGCACGAACCTGACCGCCAGGGCCACCGCGCACCCCGGGCAGGAGGCGTGCCCCGGGCAGAACAGCTCGGCCTCGGGCTCGGCCGTCGTGCTCACAGCCTCTCCTCCAGGATCGGATCCGGCGGTGCGCTCACGGCGTTCAGCGCCGAGCGACAGATCTCCATCACCCGATCGGCGGACACGTTCACGCCACCGAGCCCGGCGATGAAGGAGAACACCTGAGGTCCGGTCACACGGTGGGCGTGGAGCGCCGCGCGGACCTCTTGGCAGAAGATGCCGCCGCTTCCGACCGAGCAATTGCGGTCGATCACCGCCACTTTCCCCACGCCGGCCAGGAGCCCGGCGACCCTCGCCGAAGGGAACGGGCGGAAGAGTCTGAGCTTGACCAGCCCGACGGGAATCCCCTGGCCACGCAGCTGGTCCACCGCTTCCCGTGCGGTGCCGGCGATTCCCCCGGCGGTCACGATCACGAGCTCGGCGTCCTCGGCCCGGTAGGTCTCCACGCTCGAGTAGGCCCGCTCGGTCAGCTCGCCGTAACGCCGGCCGGCCTCCTCGACAGCGTCGAGAGCGAGCTCCATGGCGGCCTTGAGCGCCAGGCGATTGGCCCGCCACTGCACCGGGGCGGTCGTTCCCCCGAAACCCCGGGGGGTGGCGGGATCGAGGCGGACGGGAGGCTCGTACGGCGGGAGGAACTCGTCCACCAGCTCGGGATCGGGAATCTCCACCGGCTCCAGCGTGTGGGACACGTAGAGCGCTTCGATAACCACCATGGCGGGAACGAGGAGGGCTTCGGCAACCCGGAACGCCTGGAGCACCGAGTCGAGCGCTTCCTGGGCCGACTCGCAGTAGAGCTGGATCCAGCCCGTGTCCCGCTGGGCCAGGCTGTCGGTCTGGTCCGCCCAGAACCCCCAGGGGGAGGCCAGCGTCCGGTTCACGTTCACCAGCACGACCGGCGCCCGTCCACCGGCAGCGTAGTGGAGCATCTCGTGCATGAGGGCAAGGCCCTGGGAGGCGGTCGCGGTGAAGACACGGGCGCCGGCCAGCGAGGCCGCGATGCACGCGGCCATCGCCGAGTGCTCGGACTCCACCGTCATGATGTCGGCGGTCAGCTCGCCCAGTTCCTGAAGCTCCAGGAGCTTCTCCAGCACCGGGGTCTGGGGCGTGATCGGGTAGACGGGGATCAGGTGGGGGCGTGCGCGGAGGGCAGCGTAAGCGACCGCGTGGTCGCCCGTCAGCAGAATGCGCGTGTGCCGCGTGGCGACTTGCGTCAGCATAGCCTCATCGCTCCGGAACCATCACGAGGGCACCGCGCGGGCACTCGCGGGCACAGAGCCCGCACCCCTTGCAGTATGCCTCGAGCACCTCGTACCCCTCCGAGTCGAGCCGCCGGATTGCCACGTCGGGGCAGAAGATCAGGCAGACGTCGCAGCGGGTGCAGGCCCCACAGGAGAAGCACCGGCGCGCTTCGGGGCGGGCCTGGGTCTCGTCCAGCCCCGCGACCGCTTCCACGAACGAGGCGATACGGTCGGCGGCCTCGCGCTGGTGCCGCTCGGCGCGCGCGAGTCGGGGAAAGGCGTCGCCGTTGATGTCGGCGAAGCCAACGACCTGGTCAGAGCGGCTCGCGCCCGGGTGTGGACGAGCCGGTCGCGACTCCATCCCTGTGAGAGCGCGGTGGATCGCCCGGGCCGCTCGGGTTCCGGAGCCCATGGCATGCGCGACCGAGCGTGTCCAGAGAGTGAGATCCCCGCCCGCATAGAAGCCGAGCTCAGCGGTCGCTCCGTCCTCGCCGACGGTCACCAGCCCCCGCTCAACTCTCAGGTCCGGGGGGAGACAGGCAGGGTCAGGGAGCTGGCCGAGGGCCAGGAGGAGCGCGTCCGCGGCGAGGGTCTCGGTGCCTCCCTCGCCGAACACCGGCCGGATTGCTCCCGACTCCGTGACGGAAAGCCGGGCGCGGCGAACCCGGATCCCCGCGAGCCCACGGTCACTGACCACCATCTCCTCCACCCCGACCTCGTTCAGAATTCCGACCCCCTCCATCAGGGCTTGAGCGACCTCCTCGGCGAGAGCCGGCATCGCTTCCCGCGCTTCGAGGGCGACGACGGTCACCGCGGCGCCAAGGCGCCGAGCCGTGCGCGCTACGTCTGTGGCTGTGCTTCCCCCGCCGACCACAACGACCTGTTCCCCGAGGCTCGGGCGAGCCCCCGAGTTGACTGCCCGGAGGAAGGCGAGGCCGTCGTAAACCCCCGGGCTGGTCTCTTCGGCAATCCCGAGCTTGACCGGGCAGGCGGCGCCGGTGGCGACAAAGACCGCCCGGTAGGAGCCGAGCCCCTCCCAGGGGATAGTCTCGCCGACGCGGACCCCGGTGTGAACCGTGATGCCGAGACCCAAGACCATCGCGATCTCCGCGTCCAGCACGTCGCGCGGCAGCCGGTATTCGGGGATCCCGTAGCGGAGAAGCCCGCCCAGCTCCGGCATCGCCTCGTAGAGCGCGACGCCGTGGCCGAGGCGGGCCAGGTGGTAGGCGCACGCCAGCCCGGCAGGTCCGCCTCCGACCACCGCAACCGACGGCGCCGGGCGCGCGCACGGCGGCTCGGGTGCCCGGTGACGGAGGCCCCAGTCGCCGACGAACCGCTCGAGCGCGTTGACGGCCACCGCATCGTCGTACTGCCCACGGTTGCACGCGGCCTCGCACGGGTGCGCGCAGATCCGCCCCATGATTGCGGGGAAGGGGTTCTCCTGCCTGATCTGCTCCCAGGCGCCGCCGTAGTCCCCGACCGCGGCGCGCGCGATCCACGCCGGGATCGCCTCTCCCGCAGGGCAGGCGACGTGACACGGCGCCGGGCGCTCGACGTACCGGGGCCGACGCGTCCGCCACCCGCCGGTCTTGATCTCTTGCGTCGTTCGACCCGGCTCCGACCAGACCAGCGGACGCGCCTTGCCGAGGTCCGCGCTCATCTCACGCTCCGATGGCCTCCAGACCGGCACACGCCCAGTAGGCCTCCACACAGGCCGCGATGTTCTCCTCCGCCCGGGCCGGGCTTCCCTCTCGCACCGCCTCGACCAGCTTCTCGAGCGGCACAAGCCCGCTCGCGCCCGCAAACGCTCCGAGCATCGTCGTGGAGACGACGGGGCTGAGCCCGCGGCGCAGCGCGATGGCCGTGGCATCCACCGTCACCACTCTGACCGAGTTCCAGGGCGGGACGCCGGGCAGCGGAGCATTGACGAACAGCCAGCCGCCCGGCCTGAGGCTGGCCACTATGCTCGAATCGTCGAGCAGGGTGGCGTCGAGCACGATGATATGGTGCGGGCGCTCGATGTCCGAGCGGACCCGGATGGGTCGCTCGTCGACGCGCAGGTAGGCGGTGACCGGGGCGCCCCGGCGCTCGCCACCGTACGCCGCAAAGGCCTGAACCCAGCGGCCGGTTTTGAAAAATGCTCCAGCCAGGATCTGGCATCCTACCTGGGCGCCCTGGCCGCCCCGACCGTGGATCCGGATCTCGAGCATCGCCCGCCGACCTCACCGGTACTCGGGGATGAGATGCAGGGAGTCGCCGAGATAGGCCCGCTGGACCTCGTCGGGGCCGCGGGCCTCGGACATGTTTCCTCCCGCCTCGAGCACATAGCCCCGATCAGCGATCCTGAATGCCGCCTTGGCGTTCTGCTCCACCAGGAGGAGCGTGATCCCCTGAGCCCGGAGCCCCTCGATGGCGCCGAAGATCTCGCGGATCACGAGGGGCGCGAGCCCCAGAGACGGCTCGTCCAGGAGAAGCAGCCGGGGCTGGGCCATCAGCGCCCGACCGATGGCCACCATCTGCTGCTCCCCGCCGGACAGGGTGGCCGCCGCCTGCCGCTGCCGCTCCCGTAAATGCGGGAAGAGTTCCCACACGCGTTCCAGGTCTCGCTCCACCTCCCGCTTTCCCACGGCCCGGTACCGGGCATAGGCCCCGAGCAGCAGGTTGTCCCTCACCGAGAGAGGACCGAAAAGATCCCGTCCCTCGGGGACCATGGAGATGCCGAGGCGAACGATTTGGTCCGGACGGCGGTTCGTGATGTCGCGGCCCTCGTAGTCAACGGCGCCGCCCCGCACGGGGATCAAGCCGGAAATGGCTCTGAGGAGCGTGGTCTTCCCCGCCCCGTTCGGGCCCACGATCGTCACCGCGTCGCCTTTCTGGAGCTGCAGCGAGACCCGGCTCAGGGCCTGCACCCGGCCGTAGAAGACTTCGAGCCCTTCGACCCGGAGCACCGCTCACTCCTCAGCCCCGAGGTAGGCGGCGACGACCTCGGCGTGGCGCTGGACCTCTCCCGGCGCGCCCTCCGCGATCTTCTCCCCGTAGTTGAGGACGAGGACCTCGTCGGAGATCTCCATGACCAGATCCATGTGGTGGTCCACCAGGAAGATGGTGATCCCCCGGTCGCGCAGCCGGCGAAGCAGCCCGCCGAGCCGCGCCTTCTCGGCCCGGTTCAGGCCTGCCGCGGGCTCGTCGAGCAGGAGCAGCACCGGCTCCATGGCCAGGGCCCGGGCGATCTCCGTCAGCCGCTGCTCCCCGTAGGGAAGGCTCGACGCGACGTGCCCCGCCTTGTCCTTGAGGCTCACGCGTTCCAGGATCTCGAGAGATCGCTCCCGGATCGCCGCCTCCTCCCGCCGCATCGATGCGGTGCGAAGCGCGGAGGCCAGGAGCCCGGCCCGGCTTCTCAGATGGCGGCCCAGCATCACGTTTTCGAGCACGGTCATCTCACCGAAGAGCTGCACCGTCTGAAACGTCCGGCCGATCCCGAGCGCGGCGATCGCGTAGGGCTTGAGCCGCGTGAGCGGTTGCCCGTTGAAGCGGACCAGGCCCCGGGATGGCGGGACCACGCCGGTAATGACGTTGAAGATCGTGGTCTTGCCGGCCCCGTTCGGACCGATCATAGCCTTGATCTGCCCGTCCCTCACGACGAAGTTCACGCGCTGCACCGCACGCACGCCGCCGAACTCCTTCGACAACTCCCGAACCTCGAGCATCGGTGAAGCCACCTCACGCCCTCCGGGCGAGACCGGCGAGCCCGCGGGGCATGAAGATCATGAAGCCCATGAGGAGCAGCCCGAACAGGATGATCTCGTACTCCGCCTGCGTCCGGCCCATCAGCCGGGGCGTGACTGTCCTGAGCAGCTCCACGAGGACCGTGACGGCTCCGGCTCCCAGGAGCGCCCCCCAGAGGCTCCTGAGCCCGCCCAGCACCACCATCACCAGGAGCTCGATGGAATAACCGAAGCCGAACGGTGACGGGTTGATGAAGGTGAGGTAGTGGGCATAGAGGCTCCCGGCGACGGCGGTGTAGAGCGCGCTGACAACGAAGACCTGGAGCTTCAGCCAGGTCGTGTTCACGCCCGCCGTCTGCGCCGCCAGCTCGCCGCCGTGGATCGCCCGGAGCGCCCGCCCGATGCGTGACTCGGTGACGTTGAGGGCGAGCGCCAGGAGCAGCAGCAGGAGCGCCCACACGAGGGAGAAGAAGCGCGAATCCTGGTCGAATCGGAATCCCCCGAGCGCGAGTGGCGGGATCCCCGTGAGACCGGAGGGACCGCCAGTCAGCGAGCTCCAGTTCACCAGGACGTAGTAAACGATGATGCCGAAGCCGAGGGTCGCCATGGCGAGAAGGAGACCCGAAAGCCTGAAGATCGGCACACCGATCAGGAGCGCCACGCACCCGCTGAGCAGGACCGCCGCGCCCATGGCGAGCCACGGGTTCCATCCGTAGGTGGCGGTGAGGATTCCCGAGGTGTAGGCGCCGAGGCCGAAGAACGCCGCCTGGCCGAGGGAGACCTGGCCGGCGTAGCCCATCAGGAGGGTCAGGCCCATGGCAGCGATGGCGTTGAGGCCGATGAAGTTCAGCATCCCGAGCAGGTATCCAGACCGAACCACGAGCGGGAGCGCGCTCACCACCACCGCGAGGCCCACGAGGACCCACAGGTCTAACCTGACGCGCGGCCGCGTCACCTACGTCTCCTCCGCGACCCGCCACGGCAGCAGGCCCGCCACCTGACCGAGGCAGATGAGGATGAGGATGAGAAACGCGACCGCGTCCTTGTAGCCGGAGGAAACGAGCCCGGCGGCCAGGGACTCCAGCACGCCGAGGAGGAAGCCGCCGAGGATCGCCCCCGGCGGGCTCACGAGACCTCCGAGGACCGCGGCGACGAACCCCTTGAGCCCCAGCATGAGCCCCATGTCGTAGGTGGCGTAGGTGATCGGGGCGATGACGATCCCGGCGACGGCGCCGAGGCCGCCGGCGAGGGCGAAGGCGAGGAGCGACATCCGATCCACCCGGATCCCCATGAGGCAGGCCGCGCGCGGGTTGATGGCGCAGGCCCGGACCGTTTTGCCGAGGTAGGTGCGCGTGAAGAAGGCCCAGAGTCCCAGGAAGATGGCCACGGCGATGGCCAGGACCCAGACCCCCTGGCGGACGACGATGGCCCCGCCGAGCTGGAGGGGCGGCCCGGGGGAGAAGGACGGGAGCGGGAACGGATCAGTCCCCCAGGCGAGAAGCGCCGCCCCCCGCAGCGCGATGGAGGCGCCGATGGTGATGATGATGAAGGTGAGCGCGGAGCCCTGCCTGACGGGGTGGATGGCCGCGCGCTCGAGGAGCGCCCCGAGCGCGCACCCGGCCAGCGCCGCCAGGGGGAACGCGGGCGCCAGGGGGAGCCCCAAGTCCGCGAGGCTGACCATCAGGAGCGCCCCGAGCATCGCGAACTCGCCCTGGGCGAAGTTGATCACCCGGGTCACGCTGTAGACGATCACGAACCCGAGGCCGATGAGCGCGTAGATGCCGCCCACGACCAGCCCGGAGAGGAAGTACTGGAGGAGCTGGCTGGCGAGGCTCATTGTCCCGCCGGACGCAGCGCGGTCACGTCATCGCGGCCCGCCCCTCACGGGGTCAGCCGCCACTGGCCGTCCACGATCTGGATCATGGTGACGGCGCGGCGGTCCAGG
>JACQRS010000341.1 GCA_016206385.1 Candidatus Rokuibacteriota bacterium
AACTCGTTCTAGCCTGCATTATTCGTGAACGCGGCCTGTGATCACGCTCAACCTCATATTTGACCCTGAACGGGGAGTTTCGGCCGGTGTGCCATGACCTTGGGGCGGCGACTCCAAGAACCCCCAACGCATGGGCTGCCAGGCCGGCTGTGCGCGATCGTTGCGAGAGGTCGCGGGGAAGACACTGGTCCCGTGGGGAGGCCGAAGATCGGGACGGCTGGAGCCGGTCAGGGCGTGGCGCCGACAGCGCGGGCGATCTGCCGCCACGTCCGAAGCCACGGGAACGTGACCGGCAAGTGCAACACGATCCGGCGGACGGTCCGCTCGACCCACACGGCGAGCTTGAGCAACCGCTCCCGCAGGGTCGTGACCTGTGCATCGGCACAGGCGGTGCCGCGCGCCCGCCGGCGCAGTTCTTGGAACAGAATGTACGCGGCCACCGTCAGCAGGACCCGGAACTGGTTGGCGAGAAACCGCGAGCAGCTGGTCCGGTCCATCTCCAGCCCCTGATGCAGTTCCTTGAGCCGGTTCTCCACATCTCCTCGTTGGCAGTAGAACTCGTAGACCGCCTGCGGCGCGTCCGGGAGGTTGGTCACCACGAAGCGGGGGTTGTTCTTGGGGGCGCGGCCCGGATGCCGCACGACCTCGGCCTTCATGATGACCCGCCGCTTGCGGGACCACTTCTTGGCGGCGTAGCGCGTCTCCCCGTACAGGTGCTCGGTCCGGCCGGTGGCCTTGGAGCGCATCCGGGCTTTGCCCATCAAGCGCCGCACGCGCTTCTCCAACCGGGCGTTGCTCGCCATCGCCACCACGTACTCGACCCCCTGGGCCTCGAGGAAGTCGAACATCCTGGGGCCCGCAAAGCCGCCATCCAAGCGTACCCGCAGGGACGCGCCGGGAAAGGCGGCGCGCAGCTTCTGGAACAGGCGCCGCAAGAGGCCGACGGCCCCCCGGCTGGCGGGCGCGTTGCCCGGGCGCAGCACGGCGCCGACCGCATATTGCTCCGGCTCGTCGTTGAAGGTCACGGTGGCCACGACGGGCAGGTAGCACCACCTGTCCAAGTGGCCGTTGAACAAGGTGATCTCCTGTTGGCCGTTGGTGGGGTCGTCGGTGGGGTCGAGGTCGATGGTGATGCGCGCCGCCCGCCCCTTGAGCCGCCGCCGATGGTGGCCGATCACCGTGTCGGCCAACACGTGCCCCATCGCGATCAACTCCCGCGGCCCCACCGCATTCTCGAACCGCGAGAGCGTGGGCTGCGAGGCGAGGGCTGGCCCTGTGAGGGGATCGCGCTCGAGCAGCAGTTTGTGAATGGCATCGTCCGCCAGCCGCGCGGCGTCGTTGCAATCGGCGTAGCCACAGGCGAGGCCAAAGACGCGCTGCCGGAGCAACTCCAGGACCTGATGCTGAACCTTGCCCGGCTGGCGGGGATCCTGCAGGCACGCGGCCAGGCGCTGGGTCAGTCCGAAGTGCGCATCGATCGCCTTGAGCAGCACCGCCCCGCCGTCCGAGCTGGCGTGGGTCACGTCGAAGGCCGCCACGACCGGGTTCGCCTTGGGGTGGAATTTGAACGTGACTTGGGGTATACAGTCTGTAGCCATCGAGCCTCCTCGTGTCCGTGCTTGGATCCGTTCGATTACCGCATCTATAGCACGTCCGCGGGACTCGGTGGCTGTTTTGTCTCATCGTTCGCGAATAATCCAGGTTAGAGGGTAAAGAGCCACAGGCGCGGGTACTGCCCAAGGCGTCGCCGTTACAGCTGCCCGAGCTTACTGGGGAGAGAACCTGAAGGTAAAAGGATAGCTGTGTTGAGCTCGCGGTGGCCACGCACGGCTAATCAAGCTGCTCGTCTGGAAAGAGGGCGAGAATCAATACTCTAGCTTCATTCAGGTCCCGCCGTACTTGGTTGGTGTCAGGTCCTGTTCCGGCCACTCCGGGGTATCTTTCCACAACGTAATACGTTGAGACTCGCTCGCAGAGGGGACGGAATTCCATGAGTTTCGCGGCGTACTGGGTCGACGCGTCGAGGAGACGGTCGAGTTCATGAGTTTTCCGCAGTCCCCAGCCCTGAGAGATCAAGTAGGCTTTCAGATATTTCTCCACCGCCTGCTGCAGAAAGAACCCGGCAGCCAGAGGATCTTCCTCCCTCAGCATGGTATGAATCCGGTGCCAGTCCCTACTGGCATATTCCCGCCACTCGCGGACTATCTTCTCGGCCGTCAAAGTGCCACACCTGACTCGACGATCTCTTGCACGAACGGGTCCTCGTCGGCCAGTCTTTGCTTCAGCTCTTCCGGGGTTAGGACAATCGGGGAAATCGGGAGCCCCCGGCTCAGGTCCCTGACGATGGCCTTCACGGTGGCCATACGCTGGTAGCCCTTCTCTGTCGAAGGAGCCACCACGAGCAGATCAATGTCGCTGTGGATCGTCGCCTCCCCGCGCGCGACGGAGCCATACACGATCACTCTCTCCGCACGGTACTCCCGCTTCAGTCGATCGGCGATGCGTGCAAGGACAGCCGGGTCGGGCATATCTGGGTGGGTGAGCGTGTGGTTCTTGTTCATCGCGTCCAGAACTCCGCCTTGGTGATCACGAATAGTGTATAGACGACGGGCCGGAAGCGGGAGCTTTATCGTCTGAAGCGGCTGGCCTTTCGAAGGCGCTTCATCTTCGAGTTCAGCTCCTCATATAGCGGATCCCACCAGTCAGCGGTTCCGGAGGAATTCCTCGAACGGGCCGGAGATGCGAAGGATCTCGTTGACCGGCCAGGCACCACGGGCGATGGTGACGACGAAGAGGTCGCCGGCGATGCCAAGCCGGCGGGTCTCGGGGGTGACCGGGGCGAAGCCGAGGGTCCGGGGGGCGTCGCCGAAGGTGAAGCGGGCGAACTGGGTTCGGTTCCCCGCGGGGTCGATCGCGAAGATCTCTCCCGCCTGGCGGTCGCCAACGAAGAGATGGCTGCCGTGGGCTACGCTCATCCCGCCGGCCATGGGCCCGTACAGCACAAGGCGCGGCATCCCGTCAGGGCCAACTCGCCAGATCGCTCCCGGTCCACCCCCCCACGGGGCCTCGGCGAACCCGTCGCTCGCGACCCAGAGCTGGCCCTCGCCGTCAACCGCCAGCACCCGCGGTCGGCTCACCGCGACGTAGCGCGGGTCGAGCACGCGCCCGAAGGGGTCGAGCCGAATGACGACTCCCTGGAGGCGATCGGCGACATAGACGTTCCCCGCTACGTCCACGGCGGCGCCCTCCGGTTGCCGGAGCAAAGGTGGCGTGCCGTCCTGCGGGGTGCCGCCGGCGAAGAACTCGGCACGGCCGTTCAGCAGCCGGTAGAGGACGCCCGTCTTCCGCTCACGGTCGAAGGTCGTGAGGAAAACCTCCCGCCCGGCTCGAATCGTGGCGACCTGGGCGTTCCAGAGCGGCGGGCCGTGGAAGTAGCGCGCCTCGGTGTCGGGAGTCAGGCGCGCGCCTCCGGGCGGGATCCGGTAGATCGGCCACAGGTCTTCGACCTGGCCGCTGAAGTAGCGGCGCCCGTTCCGCGCGAGGTAGAGGAAGCCGGCGTCATCGAAGGCGAGCGTCGAGGTGGCGGGGATGCCGCGGAGACCCTGCGCGCCGGCGGCCTGGTATCCCTCCCCCGTCACGTAGACCTGGGCGGTGAAGCCTGGCGGGAGGAGAATCTCCGCCGCCGCGTGAGCGGGGGCCAGGAGAAGCATCAGGACGAGCGTCAGCCGCAACCGTCCCTCGGGCCCGATCACTTGAGCTTCGCCTTGAACTCCTCCACGGTCAGGACCCACGCGATGCTCCGGCTCATCAGCTCGAGGGCCATCCAGTGGGCGTCCTTGCCGCGCATGGAGGCTACGCAGTCGGAGATCACGATGGTCTTGTAGCCGCGGTTGGAGGCCGCAAAGGCGGTCGAGTAGACGCAGGTGTCGGTGTTGATCCCGCAGAGGACGACGGCCTCCGCGCGATCGACCCGGTGGAGGAGGACGTCGAGGACGGTGTAGAGGAAGCCATCGAGCGACTACTAGGTGGTCCCGTGG
>JACQRS010000357.1 GCA_016206385.1 Candidatus Rokuibacteriota bacterium
CGATCCCGACGTGGCGCTGAAGAACCGCTTCCTGACCCCGCTCGGGGGAACGCGTGAGCTGGGGAGCCACAAGGGATACGGGCTCGGCGTGCTGGTGGACATCCTCTCGGGAGTGCTACCGGGGGCGGTGTACGGGGATCTGTTTCTCAGAACCGACATGGCGGAGCGCCGCCTCACCAACGTCGGGCACTTCTTCGCCGCCCTGGACGTCGCCCGGTTCCGCCCCATCGACGAGTTCCGGGCCGCCATGGACGACATGCTGGGGGCGCTGAAGACCACCCCGCCGGCGGAGGGGGAAGAGCGCGTCCTGGTGGCCGGCCAGCCCGAGGCCCAGTGCGAAGCCGAGCGGCTCCGGGAAGGGATCCCCCTGGCCCCGACGCTGGTGAACCAGGTCAACGAGATCGCCCGGTCGCTCGGAGTCTCGCCGCTGGCCTAGTTCTTTCGGAGGGGGGCTTCGCCCCCCTTCCGAACCTCCCCCCTGAGATTGTGCGGGCCAAGCCCGCGCTCGAACCCTACTGGCCGCCGCGGCTGATCGCCAGCCCCAGGTAGAGGGCTGCCGCTCCCAGCAGGATCACCACGCGGTCCATCCAGGCGATCACGCGGAGTTGGCGCGCCCCGTCCCTGCCGGCCTCCAGCTCCCGCGCCAGCCGCGAGACCAGTCCGAAGTCGCGGTGGGCCGACAGCATCAGCGCCACGATCACGAGCAAAAGCTTCAACGCGAGCAGCCTCCCGACCCGGGTCTCGGTGAGCACGCTCAGGCTGAGGCGCGTCAGATTGTGGAGCCCGGTGACGACCAGCACGACTACAGCGACCCAGGCCACCGGGCGAGCCTTGCGGAGCACCCGGGCTCCAGACGCGACAAGCGCGCTCTTTCCGAGGGCGGGCAGGAGCACGTGGCTCTGAAAGAGGAGCCCGCCCAGCCAGACGACTGCCGCCAGGAGATGAAGCCAGAGGCTGAGGAGCCTCAACGCCGGGGGCCTCCGTCGAAAAGCGCTGCCAGGACCCGAGGCACGTCGGAGAGATCGGCAAAGAGGAAGTCCGGAGCGAAGGCGGCGAGTTCCGCGAGGCTGTGCTGCCCGGTGGCAACGGCGAGGGCGACAGCGCCGAAGGCTCGCGCGCAGCCGATGTCGAGCGGCGTGTCCCCGATCACCACCACCTCGACGGGCTTGACGGGTCGCTCCACGAGCGCTTCGGCCCGCCGAACCGCCACTGCGGGAAGCCGCGAGCGATTCGGGTCGTCGGAGCCGTAGGCGCCGAGGCGGAAGTACGGCCAGAGCCCCGTGGGCTCAAGCTTGATCCGGGCGCCGCCCTCGATGTTGCCCGTGAGGAGCCCGACCAGCGCTCCCGGATCTGCTGAGAGCCGGGGGATCAGCTCGCCGATTCCGGGCATCAGCGTCACGTGCTCACCGTCGCCGATCTCGGCGCCCAGCTCGACGAGGTAGCGGTCATAGAAGGCGGGCAGCTGAGCGGCGATCTCGTCCGAGTCAAGCCCCGCGGCGCCGAGGAGGTCGGCCACAATCGTGGGGTCGGTCTTGCCGCTGAAGCCATAGGTCTCGGCAGGCCCGGTGACGCCGTAGATCGCCCGGAGCGCCCTGATCATGGCCCGGCGGCCGGCACCCCGGGCCGCCACCAGCGTACCGTCCACGTCGAAGAGGACGAGGCGCATCAGCCGGCGGGCCGTGGGGGAGCCAGCGCGCGCAGCCGCCTGACAATGGGCGGGAACAGGGCCAGCACCGCTTCGATCTCCGGGGCTCCCGTCCAGCGCCCGAGCGTAAAGCAGAGCGAGCCTTCGGCCTCTTCAGGGTCGCAGCCGATGGCCCGCAGCACGTGGGAGGGCTCCAGGGTTTTTGAGGCGCAGGCTGAGCCTGAGGCGGCGGCAACCCCGGCCAGGTCGAGATCCATCAGCACGCCGTCGGCCTTGGCCCCCCGGAGGCAGATGCTCACGTGGTGAGGGAGGCGCTCGGTGCGTGAGCCCGTGAGCCGGCACTCCGGCACTTCAGCGGGCAGGCCGGCGATGAGCCGGTCTCTGAGCCCGGTGAGCCGCCGCGCCTCGGCCGGCCCCTCGACACGGGCCAGCTCGGCCGCCACCCCCATCCCGACGATGGCGGGAAGGTTCTCTGTCCCCGAGCGATAGCCGCCCTCCTGGCCGCCGCCGAGGATCTGGGGAAGGAGCTTGACGCCGGGTCTGACCCAGAGGGCTCCCGCGCCGGGCGGACCGTAGAGGTCGTTGGCCGAGAGGCTCACGAGATCGATCCCGAGCTCGTCCACCGGGAGCGGGATCCGCCCCGCCGCGCCCACCGCGTCAACGTGGAAGGGGACATTGTGCTGCCGCGTGACGCGCGCGAGGGCGGCAACGGGCTGGAGCGTGCCGATCTCCGGGTTCGCGGCCTGGATGGACACCAGCACGGTCTCCGGTCGGATGGCGCGGGCGAGCGCGTCCGGATCCACCCGCCCCTCCCCATCAACCGGGAGATAGGTCACCGCGAATCCCGCCTTCTCGAGATCCCGACAGGGATTCAGCACCGAGATGTGCTCGACGGACGCGGTGACCACGTGGCCACCGGCCTTCGCCGCCCGGAGCGCCACCCCCTTGACGGCCAGGTTGCTCGCCTCGGTGGCGCCGGAGGTGAAGATGATCCCGCCGGCGGACCCGCCGAGGAGGCGCGCCACCTTGACGCGGGCAGCCTCCAGGGATTGTCGTGCTTCGCTGCCAAGAGAGTGGAGCGCCGAGGGGTTTCCGACGCCGCCTTCCAGGAACGGCTGCATCACGGCCAGCACCCGGGGATCCACGAGCGCGAAGCCGCCGTAGTCCAGGTACACCCGGGTCGGCAGCGCCCGCTCGTCGCCGATGGTCCTAGTGAGTCTTCCGGACGAGGAAGCGGTAGACCGCGCCATCTCGGGTGATCTCCAGCAGCTCGTGACCGGTCCGGCGAGACCAGCTCTTCATGTCGGCCTCCGAGGCCGGATCGTCGGAGAGCATCTCGACCACCTGCTCCACGGCCAGCTCGCGGATCGCCTCGCGGGTTTTGACGATGGGCATCGGACAGAACAGGCCGATACAGTCGATGCGCTTGTCAGGATAGATCACAGCGATGCGAATCCCTCGCGCGCACTGGCTTCGATGCCTGTCCCACACTACCTTGAGGCCCGAACGGTGTCAAGAAAACGTGCAAATTCTCGTTGACAGCCCCGCGGGAGCAAAGAACAATGGGACGCTGGAAGTCGCCGTGATGGGCCGGATCAAGCAGAAGATCTTCCTCGCCCTGGTCCTCTCCTCCGTGATCCCCCTCCTCATCCTGACCTATGCCGTGCACGGCCAGCTCCTGCCGCTCCTGGACCCGACCGCCGACCGGGCGACGATCAGCGGCTTCCGGGCGCTGATCCTCTTCACTGCGTTCCTGATCGCGGCCGGGAGCTACATGGTCTGGGATGTCGTGACGGCCATGAGCCGCCTGGCCCAGCTCATCACCTCGGCCCAGCCCGGCCCGGAGCTGCCGGCGCGCCGGGATGAGATCGGTACTCTGACCTCCGCCTTCTCCCGCATGCTCGCCACCATCGAGCGGCAGACCGCCGAGATCAACTCCCTGGCGACCCGCTTGGATGCGGCCTACGAGGAGCTTGAGGCCGCCAAAGCCCGGCTCCGGGAGTTTTCCTTCAGGGACGAGGTCACGGGCCTCTACAACCGCCGCTTCTTCTCCCTGCGCCTCGCGGAGGAGATCAGCCGCTATCGCCGGTTCAATCATCCGGTGTCGGTGGTGCTGCTGGATCTGGACGGATTCAAGGACATCAACGACGAGCTCGGGCACGCGACCGGCGACGAGACCCTCCGGGATGTGGGCCGGCTCCTGCTCACTCACTCGCGCGGCGTCAACGTGATTACCCGGTACGGCGGGGACGAGTTCGCCGTCCTGCTCGTGGAGACGGCCAAGGTGGGCGCCCGTCGCTATGCCGACCGGATCCGCCAGGCCGCGTCCGCCTACCCGTTCGCCCACGGCCGGCGCGTCACCGCCAGCTTCGGCGTGGCCAGCCTGCCGGAGGATGGAGCGGCTTCCACCGAGGATCTCGTGCGCGCGGCGGATGCGGCGCTGTACGCGGCCAAGCGAGCGGGAAAGAACCGGGTGGTGAGCTTCGAGCGCCGCTCCGCCTGACCCCGGGCGCCAACCGGTCAGCGCGCGTCCGGACCCCGCGCGGAGCGGGATTCCTGATCGATGGCGGAGAGGAGTTCCTCGAAGGCGTCCCGCCGGTCCGGGGGCAACTCCTCCTCGGTCAGGGCTTCGCGGAGCAGCCGGCGGGCGCCCTGGAGCTCCCGCCGCTCGATAAGGATGTTCGCCATCCGGCTGTAGGCGACCCAGAGCCCCTTGCGGGCTCGCTCGAGCGCGGCCTTGAGGCTCTCGTCGTCAGCCGCCGCGGCCGAGCCCTGGCGGAGCCAGAGTACAGCCTGCTTGAGAACGGCGAGCCGCTTGTCCTCCGCCGCCTCGCCGAACGCTTCGGCCCGCCCCAGGAGCTGCTGCGCGACGCCCGCGGCCAGCGCAGCCAGGTAGCTCTGATACCGGGCACGGTCGGCCTCGGGCGCCACGCGAATCGCCGCCTCGAAGGCCGCCCGGGCGCCCTCCTCATCGGAGAGAGCCTGCCGGGTGAGGCCCACCAGACTCCACAGCGCCGCCACCTCGTGACCGCCCTCGGTGCTGGCCGCGCCCACGCGCTCGAGCGCGGGCTCGGCCGCCATGAGGACGTCCTGATACTGCCTGGCCTCGTAGAACGCGAAGCACTCCGCGAGCGGCAAGCTCACGGGCTCTGAAGCAGGGGGCGCTGCGCTCGGCGGCGCCGCCGCCGTCTCTGGCGGCGGGGACGGCGCCGGTACAGGCTCGTCAACCTCGGCCAGGGCGCGGGCAGGCTCCGCCGATGTCGCGGATGGCACGGCAGCCGTCCGGGAGGAGTCGGTCAACGGAGCCCGGGCGCGTGTTCCGGCCCGCCGGAGCGGACCGCGCGTCCTGCCCCGAACTCGCGCCCGACGCGGGCCGCGACGCGGCGGAATTCGCAACGCCTGGATGAGCCCTGCGACCAGGAGGACCCCGGCAATGACGGCAACGGCCCCGAGAACCAGATCTTCGCTCACCATTCCACGTCCACCGGCTGGCCCGTCTCGATGGACCGGTAGGCGGCGAGGACCCCGGCGAGATCGCGCCGGCCTTCGGTCCCGTCCATCTCGTGAGCGCGGGCCGCGGTCACCGCCCCCACGAACTCGGCCAGCATGGCTCGATACCCCCGCCAGTCGCGGTGGCTGAAGAAGCGCACCCGGTTTCTCCGGCGGCTTCTGACCCAGGCGATGGGCTTTTCCACGAGGACGTGCTTGCCATGGGACGCTGCCAGCAGCGCCGCGGCCAGGTGCTGGTCGTGGGGCGTGCAGATCAGGACGCCGTCCACCGCGGGAGCGGCGCCAGCCGCCTCGTAGCTGCCATACGCCGCGACGCCGCCGAACTCCGCGCGGTCGGCCTCGGCGCGTGCCGGATCGCGGCTGGCAAAGGAGAGGGCAATGGCGCCGCCGAGGGCCCGCGCCGCGCTCGCATGGCGGCGCGCGATCCATCCGCAGCCGAGCACCGCGAGGCCGAAGGGCTTCACTGGAGCATGGTAGCACAGCCCTTTGTATTCGCAGGGTGCCTCCGGTATCATGGCGGCGATGCGACGGGTTGCCGTGATCGGGGTCGGTGTAACCCCCTTTGGCAAGCACGACCGGTCCTCTGGGGAGCTCTTCGCCGAGGCGGCAGCCGAGGCCCTGGCTGACGCCGATCTCTCTCCGGGAGCGGTCCAGGCCCTCTACTACGGCAACGTCGTCGGGGGCGAGGCGGAGCGACAGCTCCACATGGGGCCTCAGGCCGCTTCGATCCTCGGGATCCCGTGGGTTCCGACAACGCGCTTCGAGACCGCCTGCGCGACGAGCCATGCCGCCTTCAGGCATGCCGTCATGGAGGTGGCCTCCGGCGTGTCCGACGTGGTGCTGGTGGGCGGCGCCGAGCGGGTGCTGAACCTGCCCACCGACGAGGCGACGGAGTATTTCGCGTATGCCTCGGACGCCACCTTCGAGCAGCCCGCCGGGCTCACCTTCCCCGGCGTGTTCGCCCTCATCGCCCGGGCTCTCATGGCCAAGGACGGCACCACGGAAGAGCAGATGGCGCACGTGGCGGTGAAGAACCATCGCCACGGCGCGCTGAACCCCAAGGCCCAGTTCCGGAAGGAGATCACGCTCGAGGAGGTGCTCGCCAGCCCCAAGATCGCTGACCCGCTGAAGCTCTACGACTGCTGCCCGTTCACCGATGGGGGCGCGGCGGTGGTGGTTGTGACGGAAGAGCTCGCCCGCCGGAGCCGCCGGCCGGTCTGGGTCCTCGCCTCTGCCGCCGCCTCGGACTCCATGTGCCTCCACGACAAAAAGGACCTCACGCGGGCGCTCGCGACCGAGCGCGCCGCCCAGTCAGCCTACCGACAAGCGGGGCTCGCGTCCGAGGACGTGGACGTGGTGGAGCTCCACGATTGCTTCACGATCGCCGAGATCCTGGCCACCGAAGGGCTCGGCTTCTTCGAGCCCGGCGCTGGCGGCATCGCGGCCGAGAAGGGATGGACCACCCTCGGCGGCAAGCTTCCCGTCAACCCCTCGGGCGGGTTGAAGGCCAAGGGCCATCCTATCGGCGCGACCGGCGCGGCCCAGATCGCCGAAATCGTGACCCAGTTGCGCGGCGAGGCCGGGCTCCGTCAGGTCGAGGGCGCCCGCGTCGGCCTGGTGCACACCCTCGGAGGGAACACCGCGACAGTTCTGGTGAGCCTGTTCGGCCTTGAGTAGCCCCACCAGGGTGATTACGCTTCAGACCTTTTTCGAGGAGGCGCGCGCTGGGCGGCTGACCGGCATCCGCTGCCAGCGCTGCGCGGAGCTGGCGATCCCGCCGAAGGAGTTCTGCCCGTCCTGTCACCAGCGCGCGTGGGAGCTGGTGCCGCTCGCCGGCCACGGGACGATCTCAAGCTTCACGGTGATCCGCGTACCACCCCGGGGCCGCGCCCCCGAGGCGCCCTACGCCGTCGCCGTGGTCAGGCTGGCCGAAGGCGTCTCCCTGCTCGGCCGGATCGTTGACATCCCGGTTGACGAGCTCAGGATCGGGCTCCCCGTGAAGTTCCGCCCGCTGGTCAACGAAGACCAGACCGTGGTCGGCTTCGGTCCCGCCTGATCCCACCTCCCGCTCCGGTGTCGAGGGGGTCGTGCCATGAAGTTCGGCGTCTTTCTTCCGATCTCGGGCAGGGCGGCCAGCGCGGTTCTGATGGACGCGGCCCGCGGGGCCGAGGCCTTGGGCTACGATTCGGTCTGGGCCGCTGACCGCATCGTCACCCCGTGGGAGATCAACACGCCGTACCCGTATAGCGCCGACCAGCGCTTCATCGTCCCCGCCGATCGCCCCTTTCTCGAGCCCCTCACCTGCCTGGCTTTCCTCGCGGGCTGCACCGAAACGGTCCTGCTCGGGATGAGCGTCCTCGTCCTCCCCTATCGCCATCCGCTCCACTGGGCCAAGATCGCCACGACCATCGACCACCTCTCGCGGGGACGCCTGATCCTGGGGGTGGGGGTCGGCTGGATGGCCGAGGAGTTCGACGCGCTCGGGGTTCCCTTCAAGGAGCGCGGATCCCTCGCCGACGAGCAGCTCGAGGTCGTCAACCGGCTCTGGGAAAACGAGAGGCCCCGCTTTGACGGACGCCACTACCGCTTCCCGGAGGTGGGCTTTTCCCCCAAGCCCTTCCAGAGGCCGCGCATCCCGATCTGGGTCGGCGGCGAGGGGGTCCGGGCTCAGCGCCGGGCTGCGGCCTACGGCGATGCGTGGTTTCCGTACTTCGTGAGAATCACCCCCCGCGAGCTGGCGGCGCGGTTTGACAACCTGAGGCGATGGGCCGCCGAGGCGGGGAGAGATCCCGATCGGATCGGCCTGGCGTGCTGTCTGCCCATCGAGCTCAGCCGGGAGCCGGTGGCTCAGGAGGAGGATCGCCTGGCCGGCACCCCGGAGCAGCTCCTCCATGCGCTGAGGCGGTACCAGCGGATCGGTGTCCAGCACATCGCGCTTCAGTTCATGGTGCCCCGCTGGCCGGAGCGGCTGGAGCAGATCGACCGGTTCGCCCGCGAGGTGATGCCCGCGCTGCGCGGCTCCGCGTCCGGCTGAGGCGCCGGTCCCGCCGGCCGCCGTCGCCCGGAACGTTGCACGGGGCGCGCGTCCCGTGCTAGGTTCTGCCATGCGCTGGGAAGGTCGCAACAGGGTGCCTGGCCCGGTCACGAGCGGAGAGGGGACCAGCCCATGGCAGTAAGCCCACCCGAACCCGCCCGGGGAATTCGCCCGATCGTCCTCGTCGTGGACGACGACCCCGGGCTCCGGGAATCCTTCCGGTTGCTCCTGGAGGACCAGTATGACGTGTGGGATGTCCCCGACGGCCTCCAGGCCCTGGAGATCATCCGCTCCTGCCAGGTGGACCTCGTCCTCCTGGACATCCGGCTCCCCGGGATGGATGGCATCGAGGTCTTGGAGCGGATCAAGGTGCTCGAGGAGCAGGTCGAGGTCGTCCTCGTCACGGCCGTGAAGACGGTGCGCACGGCCGTGGCCGCCATGAAGCTCGGCGCCTTTGACTACCTCACGAAGCCCTTCGACGAAGAAGAGGTGCTCTCCCTGGTCCGCCGGGCGCTCGAGAAGCGGGCCCTGGAGCGCGAGGTCGCCTTCCTGCGGTCGGAGCTGGCTCGCCGGCACGATTTCGATCAGATCGTGGGCCAGCATCCCGACATGCAGAAGCTCTATCAGGTCACCTCGCAGGTGGCCCTCACCGCCTCCACGGTCATGATCACAGGGGAGAGCGGCACCGGCAAAGAACTCATCGCCCGGGCGATCCACCGCCAGGGGCCCCGCCGGGACAAGCCCTTTGTTGCCGTGAATCCGGCGGCCATCTCCGAGGCCCTCATGGAGTCCGAGCTGTTCGGCCACGAGAGGGGTGCCTTCACCGGGGCGCACCAGCGGAAGCTGGGAAAGTTCGAGCTGGCCCAGGGCGGCACGCTCTTCCTCGACGAGATCGCCGCCCTCAAGCCCGACCTCCAGACCAAGCTCCTGCGGGTGCTCCAGGAGCGGGAGATCGAGCGGGTCGGCGGGACCCAGAGCATCAAAGTCGACGTCCGGATCATCGCGGCGACCAACACGGATCTCAAGAAGGCGGTGAGCACCGGGAGCTTCAGGGAGGACCTGTACTACCGGCTCAACGTGGTGCCCATCGTTGTCCCGCCGCTTCGGGAGCGACGGGAGGACATCCCGGCCCTGGTGGACCATTTCGTCCGACGGTACAACCACGAGTTCAGGAAGCACATCGCCGGGGTGTCACCGGACGCCCTGGCCGCGCTCCAGGACTA
>JACQRS010000333.1 GCA_016206385.1 Candidatus Rokuibacteriota bacterium
GCCCTCGGGTCCGACCAGGGCATCGGCAGGCACCGTCATCTCGGCGAAGAAGACATCGGCCCAGCGGGTGGTGAGGTCAATCCCCTTGACGGGCGCCACGGACACGCCTGGAGTCGTCCTGTCCACGAGGAAGAGCGAGATCCCCTCGGGGCCAGCTCCGTCGCTGGTCCGCGCGGCGACCAGGATGACATCGGCGACGTGAGCCCACGGGACGAAGCGCTTGACTCCCCTCAGGACGAAGCCCGATCCCCGTCGCTCGGCCCTCATTGAGATCCCGCGGGGGCCCCAGTTGAGGCTTCCGTCCAGGAAGGCGAGGGTGGCCTTGACCTGGCCAGAAGCGATGCCGGTGAGGAGTTTCTCCTTCTGGAGGGGACTCTCGGCAAGGTTGAGCACCGAGCCCGCGAGCACGACAGTCGGGAAGTAGGGACTCGGAAACGCCGAGTGCCCCATCTCCTCCAGCACGAGCGCCAGCTCGACCATCCCGAGGCCGGAGCCGCCGTACTGCTCGGGGAAGGGAAGCCCGAGCCAACCGAGGGAAGCCAGCTCTCCCCACACGGCCTCGCTGTAGCCGAGCGGGTCCTCCATGAGCTGGCGCACGACCTTGCTCGGCGCCTTCTCCTCGAGGAAGGCGCTCACCGACCGACGCAGAAGCTCTTGCTCGCGGGTGAACGAGAAGTCCATGGCTACTTCCGATCAGCGCGCGCTTCCTTGGGGAGGCCCAGGACGCGCTCGCCGATGATGTTCTTCTGGATCTCGGAGGAGCCGGCGTAGATGGTGCCGGCCCGGGACCAGAGGAAGGCGTAGGCCCAGGTGCCCTGCTGGCCGAGCATCGAGTCCACGTCCAGGGCGAACTCCTCGGGCCCGCCCTCTGAGATCTGGCCGTAGGGGCCCAGGATCTCCTGGGCCAGCTCCTGGAAGCGCTTGTCCAGCTCCGTGTAGTAGAGCTTGGTGATGGAGGACTCGGGCCCCGGGTGCTCCCCTTTCTCGAGCCTGGAGAGGACACGGAGCGCCCCGTAGCGCATCACCTCGATCTCGGCGTAGATCCGGCCGAGCTTCTGGCGCACCACGGGATCGTCGAAGGCGCGGCCGCGCGGGCCCTTCAGGCGCTTGGTGGCCTCAACGAGCCGGTTGAAGTGGCCGAGGGCCCGCGTGACGCGGGAGAGCGCGTTTCCGCCGCGCTCGTAGGAGAGCGTGGTCTGGGCGATCGCCCATCCCTCGCTGACGCGGCCGACGAGATGCTCTTTCTCAGCGCGCGCGTTGGTCATGAAGACCTCGCTGAACTCCTCACTCCCCGTGATCTGCTTGAGCGGGCGCACCTCGATCCCGGGCTGGCGCATGCTGATGAGGAAGCAGGAGATCCCCTTGTGCTTGGGCACCGCCGGGTCGGTGCGCGCGAGGAGCAGCCCCCAGTCGGAGATCATGCCGCCGCTGGTCCAGACCTTCTGGCCGTTGACGAGCCAGTGATCGCCCTTGTCTTCCGCGCGCGTTCTCAGACTCGCGAGATCGCTCCCCGCGTTGGGCTCCGAGTAGAGCTGGCACCAGATCTCCTCGGCGGTGAGGATCTTCTTCAGGAAGCGCTGCTTCTGCGCCTCGGTGCCGTGGACGATCAAGGTGGGGCCGACGATGGAGATCCCGAGGCCGTTGACGGGCGGCGGTGCGTTGACCCGCGCCATCTCGTCGGCCACGATGGCCTGCTCCAGGGGGCGCGCCTCCTGGCCGCCGTAAGCCCGGGGCCAGCCCATGCCGAGGAAGCCGGCGGCGTAGAGCTTCCGGTGCCAGGCCTTCCTGTCCTCGAGCGTCGGGAGCGACTTCGGCAGGTTGGCCTCGAGCCAGGCGCGGACCCTCGCGCGGAATGCCAGGTCCTCGGGGGTGTAGTCCAGGTCCATCAGCGCCTCCTCACTGGCGGGAGATGATCCCTTCTAGCACGCTGGCCAGGGGCGGTCAACTGTCTCGGTTTGTGCACCCTAGCGGTAGGTTTCCTCTCGCCGAAGGCCGCAGTATTGGAGCACCACCTCGTCGCCGTAAATGTCGTAGCGAAAGCGCCAGCGACCGATTCTTAGCCGGTGTTGGCCTTCGCCTTGTGAGAGGCCTTCGAGCTTCTTGATGTCGTGACCCCGGCTATGGTTATAGGGGTCAGCTTTAAGAATCTCGAACGCGCGGTCCAGGAATCCTCGGAGTTCGGGGTGACCTTTCAGGAGACGTCTGACGACTCGCTCGTACCGGGGAGTGGTGCGGAGAGCAAAGGGCGAGGTCACACCTTCGGACGCCGCCTCGCCCCCTTTCGCACTTCCTTGCGAAGGTCTGCCAGAAGCTCATCAGCGGGCCGGCTCTTGCCTGCCAGGTACTCCTCGTTGCTCTTGCGGATGTGCTCACGGACCTTCGGGTCGCGAAGCTCAAGATAGTCCTCAAGCTCATCGATATCCATGAGCCCGGCCACGGGGATCCCGTCTTTTTCCAGGATGATGTACTCCTTGTCGACGTGGACTCGCTTGACCAGGGTGTCGAGGTGCGCCCGGGCCTCGGTAATGGGAAGCCGTTGCACTACCGGCGATGGGTTTGTCGGCGCGACCTTGCGAGCCAAAAACTGCCTCCTTGCGCTGTTAGCGACTGTTTGGCGGTTCCAGTATGACGGTCATAACCGAGGGCGTCAACCTGTACCGGTTTGTGATCACCATGGAGGCGGCCGGCCCCAGCGGTCGAAATAGGTCACCTCGCTGACGGGCTTGCGCGGCGGGCGACCGAACTTCCCGAACGGGTAGCCGAGCGGGATGAGCGCGGCGGTCTCGACTCCCGCCGGGACGCCGAGGAGCTCCTTCACCTGGCCGTCGCGGAAGCGATGGATCGTCGTGAGCGTGCTCCCGATCCCGAGCCCCCGCGCTGCCAGGAGGATGTTCTGGACCGCCGGGTAGATGGATGAGCCCATCGTGATGCCCGGCGTGGTCCCCTCGGTCTTGAGGCACGCCAGGATCAGGATCGGGGCTTCCTGGAGGTGCTCGGCCAGATGGTGCGCCGAGGCGAGCATCTTCCCTGCCGCGCTGTCGGGAGGCGCGCTCCCGGCGTCGCGGTAGTAGGGGATCTTCAGGAGCTCCTGGAAGCCTTCGCGGTAAAGCTCAGCCAGCCGCGCTTTGACGTCAGGGTCCCGAATCACGATGAAGACCCATCCCTGGCGATTGCCGCCGCTGGGCGCGCAGATTGCCGCTTCCAGGAGCTGGCGGATCACGGAATCCGGGATCGGATCTGGCTTGAGCCGCCTGATCGCGCGCTGGGTATGGATCGCTTCGAAGAGATCCATCGCTGTACCTCCTGGCGGGTCGCTCGGGGACTAGGCAGCCTGGCGGAGCGTGTAGATGGCGGTGTGACGGATCGAGGCCACAGGCCTGGAGCCGCTCGCGACGAGCAGGAGGTCCAGCTCGACGAACTCGTGGCCCTTTCGCTCCCAGAGGCGCGCGATCTTCGCGCGGGTCGCAAGTCGCTCCCCGACGCGCGCCACGCTCAGGTGCTCGCCGTGGCTCTCTACGTGGATCCAGGGGCTCACGCGGACGTTCCGGTCCACGGCGCGATTGGCCTGGTCCAGATAGATCGCCGGGTGCGCTGGAGCACTGGCGGCGCTGTAAATGGGCAGCGACTCGCTGAACCGAACGAGGAAACCGAGGGCGGTGGCCTTATCGAGATCCAGCTCCGGAGTCCCGAGGACGCTCAATCCCGCCAGAAGCTCGCGGCTGACAGGCGGCCGCTCTGCGGGCAGGGGCGCTCGGGGATACGCCGAGAGATCTGGCGCATTCACGGGAACGCCGGACGAGAGCCCGAAGGTCGCCGTCGCGCACACCTCGCCGGCTGAGTTGAGCGCGCTCGCTTCGATCGTGACCGAGTCGTCAGTCCGCGCTGACACCCCTCCGGTTACTGTCGCCTCTTCCCCGTAGTAGATCGGTCTCGCGAAGCGCACCGAGAAGCTCCCGCGCTCGAGCCACTCTGCTCCCAGCGCCTCCACCACCGGGCGGGTCATCCATGCATACACGTTGACGCCCGGCACCAGCGCCGCCTTGAATCCGAGCTGGCGGGCCACCTCCTCGTCGTGGATCTTGTTCTCGTGCGGCTCGGCGGGAGGCTTGGCCCTTACCCGGTATTGGGGGAGGGTGAGCCCAACGGCGAGGGTATCCGGCTCGATGGCCATGGCTGGCCGGATACTAGCCCATCAGTGGCGAAAGATCAACGCTCAGCCTTTCTAGCCCTCCGCTATCGCTCGGGAACCAGCTTAGAACCGGCTCGGACCGGACAGGAAGGGCACGGTCTAGTGTTCGCGGATAGTCCGCGGTGCCGGGAGCTAAGAGCTGATATCATTTCGCGGTGAAGCCCATCCGGATCACGCGCCAGGCCTGAAATCGGATGCGATGGCACAAGATCGGTGAGTCTCTCGTCCTGGAAACGCTGCAGACGGCAGATTGGGAGGAACCATCGGTGGGCGGTCGGATCAACCGCTGGAAGCGGGTTGCGGATCGGTTCGTGCGAGTGACCTTCAGAGAAGAGCCGAATCAGATCGTCGTGATTTCCGCCGTCTTCAAGCGGAAACCTTCGAGAGAGAGGAGAACCGTGAAGATCGAGTACGATCCCGAAGCTGATGCGTTGTACATCCAGCTCCGTGAGGCCCATCCTGACGACAACATCGACATTGAAGATGGGGTCACGGTGGATGTGGATGAAAACGGCCACATCGTGGGCCTTGAGATCCTCGATGCCGGCAAGCGCCTGAGCCCCTCTGACCTTGCCAACATCACGATCCAGAAGCTCCCTATCGAAACCACCATTTCTTGACCACCGGGATCGCCGCGTGCTCCATCGGCGTACGGGCTAGCCGACGTTCAACCCTTTCCACGCCAACGCTGCCTCCACGCTCAGGACGAGGTGCCTCGGATCGACGGGCTTGGTCACGTAGTCAAAGGCGCCGTAGGCGAGCGCCCGCTTCGCGACCTCCAGATCGCTCTGGCCGCTGACCATGATCAC
>JACQRS010000367.1 GCA_016206385.1 Candidatus Rokuibacteriota bacterium
CGATCACCGGGGGCACCAGTGCAACGCCTGCGGGATGCATCACTGCCACATCCAGGTGATCCCGTCCGGCTCCCACAAGGGCGAGCGCGTGGATGAGCCTGAATACGAAGGGTGGTCAGGGGCGGGGTGGACCATCGGCCTCACCGATCCGGTTTCCGTGTCCTGGCTCAGCACTCGGATCGACAGGGCCGGCGTGGACGTCAACGAGTTCGGGTGGGTGGTCGGCTGGGTGATGGAGTGCCAGGAGAAGGGGTACATCACAAAGGCGCAGCTCGGCTTCGAGCTCAAGTGGGGGGACGCCGAAGGCGCCTACCGGCTCCTCCAGATGGTCGCCCACCGGCAAGGATTCGGCGACCTCCTGGCAGAGGGGGTGAAGCGCGCTGCCGAGAGGGTCGGTGACCCGGCCAAGGGCTGCGCCGTCTACACCGTGAAGGGCGCCACCCCGCGCGGCCACGACCACCGCGGGCGCTGGGACGAGATGCTGGATACCTGCACGGCCAGCACCGGAACGCTCGAGACCGGCAACCCAGTGTTCCCGCAGGAGGTGGGCCAGCCCACGCGGATCAACGTCTTCGACGGCGAGGCTGTCGCCAAGCTGGTCGGGGGCCTCCTCGGCCGGCGCCACTTCGAGGACTCCCTCGGCCTCTGCATCTTCACCACCCGCACCCGGATCGAGAACATCTGCCGCGCCCTGTCCGCCGCCACCGGCTGGGATTACACGCTCGAGGAAGCGATCAGCTTTGGCCGGCGCACCGCGGCGATCCTCCGCGCCTTCAACCTGCGCTGCGGCATCGGCCCGGAGCTGGAGTACCCGTCGCCCCGCTACGGCTCCACCCCGGTGGACGGCCCGGCCAAGGATCAGGCTGTCATGAAGCAGTGGGAGCGGATGCTGGACGCCTGGTACGAGACCGTCGGGTACGACCGGAAGACGGGCAAGCCCAAGCCCGAGACGCTGGCTCAGCTCGGGCTGGACTGGCTCGCCCGCGACCTCTGGGGGAAGACGCGGTGACCCAGGTCGAGACCCAGCACACCACGGTCGAGGTCGTGGGCTGGGTGACACGGTTCGTGGGTGGCGACGGCTCGGGCCGCCGGGAGTACACGGAGGCGTTTGTCCACGGGGTGACCGTGAGGCAGCTCCTGCGCCGGGTCTCGGCCCGCTACCCCGAGCTCGACGAGGCCCTCTGGGACGCGACGAGGAAGGAGCTGGGGGAGCACATCGAGGTCCTGGTCAACGACGCCGTGCTGGACATCAGCCACACGCTGGACTCCGAGCTCAAGCCGGGCGACCGTATCACGTTGATCGGCCAGTTCATGGGCGGGTGACCGCTTCTCCTCTTATGGTTTAACGCTGAACTTGCCGTACTCCCGGAAGTTTCGGTCGAAGGCGAACGCGGTTCCGAGCTTCAGACGCTCCATCAGCGCAAAGCTGGTGCAGTCGGTGAAGCTAAATGGCTTGTCGTCGTAGCGCCTGAAAAGCCGCCAGGCTGCCTCGAAATCCGTCGGCGTGACCGGCTCGATGCGGAAGAACCGGCTGGCCCGGAGGCTCTCCCCAAACTCCACCGCGGCACGGTGGCCGACGCGCATCCGGATCAGCGTGTACACCTCGTCCAGGATGTAGTCGCTGGTGACGAGACGCTGCCCCCTTGACATCAGGTCGTCGCGCGTGTCGAGGGCCTCGGTGTGGTGCCGATCCCGTTCGTTCTCGATCGCGAAGAAGGCGCTGGTGTCTACGAAGACCATTCGGCCTCGCCGTAGAGATACCGGTCGTGCTTGGCCGACAGGTCCTTGGGCCCTTTGAACGAACCCCGGCGCTGGTAGAACGGGTCGTCCCCGTAGCGTTCTCGCAGCCGAGCGGGTGAAGTCCGCCGCTCGTCGATCAGCGCGCGGATGAAACCGCTGACCGTCAGGCCCTCGGCGGCCGCCTCCTTTTGGGCGAACTCGTACTGGTCGATCGGGAGTTCAAGCGTCAACCGCTTGCTGGGCATGACTGGCTCCTTGTGTGTACGTACATACTGACACACATTGCGCCGACCGTCAACCAAATGTCCCCGCGCTCTGATAGCATGAGCCTGCCGCAATGGGTGCGATCAAGTTCTTCATCAATGCGACGGTCCTTACCATGGATCCGACCCTCCCGACAGCCGAGGCGCTGGCGATCCGGGACGGGAGGATCGTGGCCGTCGGGAGCACGGAAGAGGTTCTCTGGTGCCGGGAGGGGGAGTCGGAGCTAGTGGACCTGGAAGGGAAGAGCGTCCTCCCTGGCTTCGTTGACGCCCACAACCACTTCGCGATCGCGGCGCTGGAAGGGTTCTGGGCCGACTGCCGGACGCCGCCGCTTCAGACGATCCCTGAGGTCCAGTCGGCGCTCCGGGCAGCGGCGGCAAAGGCGCCGGAAGGGGAATGGGTCCGCGGCTGGGGCTACCATCACGGGAGCCTGGCCGAGCGCCGCCACCCCACGCGCCAGGAGTTGGACGAGGCCGTTCCCCACCGGCCTGTCTTCCTCCTCCACTTCTCCCACCACCAGGGCGTGGCCAACTCGAGGGCGCTGGCTGCCGCCGGAATCACGCGGGTGGCTCCCGCCCCGCCAGGGGGCGAGATCGCCCGGGACAAGGCCGGAGAGCCGACCGGGCTGCTTTTCGAACGTGCCATGGCGGCTGTAGAGCGGGCATCCCGCGAGGGCTGGGAGGCTCGTTTCCCCGAGGTGGTGGCCTCCGCCAGCCGCCGCTACGCCGCCTGCGGGCTCACCACGGTCCAGGACGCGGCAGTGACGCCGGCCATGGAGCGGCGCTACGCTGAGGCGGAGCAGGCGGGTCATCTGAAGATCCGGGTCAAGCGGATGGCAGTGAGCCCGTCGGGCTGGTTCGACCCGCCGGGCGGACTGGCCCGAGAGCCCTCGGAGGGTGGCTTCCTGAAGCTCTTCGTTGATGGCGGGTATCGCTGCGCCATGCGCCTCCCGCAGGACGGCGCGGAGCGAAGGAGCGGCTTCCTGTTCTACCAGCCCGGAGAGCTGGCCGACATCCTGGTGACGGCCTGGCGAGGCGGCTGGCGGGTCGCCTGCCATGCTCTCGGGAACTGGGGTGTGGAGGTGGCGGTGGACGCTATCGCGGCGGCCCTGGCACGGGAGCGGAGCGGTGAGGGGCGCGTCAGGATTGACCACGCCATGTTCCTGACCCTTGAGCTGATCCGGCGGATCCGGAGCCTTGGCGTTTCTGTGGTGACCCAGCCCAACTTCGTCTATGACCTGGAGCCAGCCAACCGGAGGCTCCCTCCCGGCTTCCTCCGCTTGCCCTTCGGGAGTCTCTTGAACGAAGGAGTTCCCCAGGCATTTTCCTCAGACTACCCCTGCGGGAGCCTGGCTCCGCTCACCGGGATCCGCGCGGCGACGACCCGATGCTCGCGAGCCGGCCAGGAGGTCAGCCCCGAGGAGCGGATTTCCGTCCGGGCGGCCCTTGAGGCCTACACGATCGGGGCGGCGCGAGCCGTCGGCGTCGGGCACGAGTGCGGGAGCCTCGAGGTCGGCAAGCGCGCCGACCTGGTCGTGCTGGACGCCAACCCCCTCGAGATCCCCGCGGACAGGGTGCCCGAGCTCCGGATCATCAAAACCCTCGTGGGCGGGGAGGAGGTGCGGCCGTGAGCAATCGTAACCAGCTCCTCCGTGAGATTGCCGACACCCTGGATGAGGCCCTCAGGCTTCAGTCCAGGGTCATTGATTTGACAGATCGGGTCCACGAGGCCGCGGGAATGACCACGGCTGACCGGGCGCTCCGGGGGAGGGTGACCGGCCTGTTCTTCGGGTTGCTGGCCCACCTGGAGGCGCTCAACCGCCTTGTGAAAGAAGAGACATAACGGAATCGCTTGACCCTTCTGACCGAGATGTGTTAATTCAGCGCGAGCAGGCAAGGGAGGGCCTCATGGCGCAACAGATCGGATTCATTGGCTTGGGGATCATGGGGCGGCCCATGGCCAGGAACCTGCTCAAGGCCGGCTGCCAGCTTACCGTTCACAGCCGGAGCCAGGGCCCGGTCCAGGAGCTGGTTGGTGCGGGGGCCAAGGCGGTAGCGTCCCCCAGGGCGGTGGCCGAGCAGGTTGACCTGCTCATCACGATGCTCCCCAACTCCCCCGATGTGGAGCTGGTCGCCCTCGGAGCCAACGGGATCATCGAGGCGGCCAAGCCGGGCCTGACCTTTGTGGACATGTCGACCATCTCGCCGCTCGTCTCACAAAAGATTGCCGCTGCCCTGGAGCCGAAGGGGGTCCAGATGCTCGACGCGCCGGTGTCGGGCGGAGAGAAGGGCGCCGTCGAGGGCACCCTCTCCATCATGGTGGGAGGGGACAAGGCTGTCTTCGAGCGGGTTCTGCCCGTGTTTCAGGCCTTGGGCAAGACCATCACCTACCTGGGAC
>JACQRS010000351.1 GCA_016206385.1 Candidatus Rokuibacteriota bacterium
CTTCGGCAAGGAGCCCCACAAGGGCGTGAACCCGGATGAGGTGGTGGCCGTGGGGGCCGCCATCCAGGCCGCGGTGCTGACCGGCGAGGTCAAGGATCTCCTGCTGCTCGACGTCACCCCGCTCTCGCTGGGGATCGAGACGCTGGGCGGCGTGATGACGACGCTGATTCAGCGGAACACCACGATCCCCACCAAGAAGAGCGAGATCTTTACCACCGCGGCGGACAACCAGACCTCCGTAGAGGTGCACGTGCTGCAGGGGGAACGGCCTATGGCGCGGGACAACCGGACGCTCGGGAAGTTCCACTTGGTCGGCATTCCCCCGGCGCCGCGCGGGGTGCCGCAGGTCGAGGTGGCCTTCGACATCGACGCCAACGGAATCCTGAACGTGTCGGCCAAGGACATGGCCACCGCCAAGCAGCAGGCCATCACCATCACGGCCTCCTCCGGGCTCACCAAGGAGGAAGTCGAAAAGATGGTGAAGGAGGCCACGGCCCACGCGGCCGAGGACGCCAAGCGCAAGGAGGAGATCGAGATCCGGAACCAGGCCGACTCGCTGGTCTATACCACCGAGCGAACGCTCCGCGAGCACGGCAACAAGATCCCGGAGGCTGACAGGAAAGCCATCGAAGAGGCGCTGAGCGAAGCCCGGGAGGGGCTCAAGTCGGAGGACATCGAGCGGATCAAGCGGGCACAGGACGCGCTGACCAGCGCGTCCCACAAGCTGGCAGAGGTCATGTACCGCGAGGCCCAGGCCAAGGCCCAGGCGGGGGCCTCCAGCGCGGGCGCGTCGCAGGGGCAGAGCGGCAAGCCCACCGACGGCGACGTGGTGGACGCGGAGTTCGAGGATCTGGGCGAGAAGAAGTAACGCGGCATGAGGCGAGACTACTACGCGGTGCTGGGCGTCGAAGTCGTTGCCACGGTGCGTGAGATCCGGCAGGCCTATCAGCGGCTGGCCCGCCAGTACTCCCCGGACGTCAACCTCTGGGACCACACGGCGCGGGTGCTCTTTGAAGAGATCACCGAGGCTTACCGGGTCCTGAGCGACGCCACGGCGCGCTCCCTCTACGACCGCTACGGGCATCAGGCGTTCCGGCGAGAGGGGAGCCAGGGAGCGCGCGGGCCCCGCCGGACCGGAGGCGTGAGGGGGGATGACCTCCATTACGCGTTGGAGCTGGCCTTCACGGATGCGGCCCGGGGCGTGTCCTTGACGCTGGAGGTCTCCCGGCTATCGCCGTGCCGCGACTGCGGCGCATCGGGAAGCCGTCAGGGCGCGCCCTCGGTCGCCTGCGATCACTGCGCCGGCACTGGCAATGTGTGGCAGGAGTCCGGCCCCCCCCGGCCCGAGCCCTGTCTGGCGTGCGACGGCCTGGGTCAGCGGGTCGCCGATCCCTGTCCCACATGCCGCGGGCGGGGGGCGAGTCAGGCCCTGGCCAACATTCCGGTCACCATCCCGGCGGGTGTTGACACGGGTGCCCAGGTCAGGATTCCGGGTGAGGGGCACTCAGGCCCCTTCGGAGGGCCCCGCGGGGATCTGATCGTGATTACCCGCGTGGCCGCGCACCCGCTCTTTGTGCGGAAAGGCGATAACCTCCACTACGAGGTGCCGGTGACCCTCACCGAGGCGGTGCTGGGGGCGCGCATCCAGGTGCCGACCCTGGAAGGCTCGGCCGTGCTGGTGCTCCCCCCGGGCACGCAGAGCGGCCAGGTATTCCGGCTCCGGGGCAAGGGCCTTCCCAAGCTCGACGGTGAGCGGCGGGGCGACCTCTACGTAGCGGTCAAAGTCCTCATCCCCCGGGGCTTGGACGCCCGGACTCAGGACATCTTCCGCGAGCTCGAGCGCCTGATCCCGGACAACCCGCGGGCGGGATTCTTCACGGAGTCCAGAGACTACCCGAGGCCGCTGGAGGTACGACCGTGACGGACCGGGGCAAGCCGCTTTACCTGATCGGGGTCGTGGCTGACATGCTGAAGCTGCATCCACAAACCCTCCGCCTCTACGAGCGGAAGGGGCTGATCAAGCCGAGCCGCACGGTGGGGCGGACGCGGATGTACTCGCCGGAGGACGTGGAGGAGGTCGCCCGCGTCGTTCGCCTGACACGCGACCTGGGCGTGAACCTTGCGGGCGCCGAGATCATCCTGAAGATGCGGAAACGAATGCTCGAAATGCAGAAGCAGATCGAGGACCTGCTGGCCTACGTCCGCCGAGAGGCCGTGTCCGGCGACCACCGGACCCGGGGAGCCCAGGAGGCGCTGGTGCGGGCGGCCTCGGGCCAGCTGAAGCCCCTGGACCTGTTCTAGGAGTGACGATGAGCCAAAGTCGCGGAACCAAGCCTATCGTGTACGCCGGCGGCGTGGGCCGCGAGTGAGAGGGCCCGCCATGGCCGATGACACCGGAATCATCCTCCCCGACGTGCTCTCCATTCTGCCGCTCCGCGACACCGTGCTCTTGCCGCAGGCGGTGCTGCCGCTGGCGGTGGGGCGGCCGGCCTCCGTCCGCCTGGTTGACCGGGCGGTTGTCGAGTCCCCTCTCATCGCGGTGGTGACCCAGCGGGATCCGTCCATCGAGGAGCCCACGCCTGCCGACCTCTTCTCGGTCGGCACGGCGACCGTCATCCACAAGATGCTCAAGCAGCCGGACGGAACGCTCAGGCTCGTAGTTCAGGGACTGGCGCGGGTCCGGCTGGGCGAGATTGTCCAGGCGCAGCCGTTCCTCAGAGCTCGGGTGACGCCGGTGGCCGAGGCGGAGCCCGCAGTGGGAGACCTGGAAGCCGAGGCGCTGACGCGGAATGCGGTGGCGCTCTTCCAGAAGATCGTTTCCCTCTCCCCGCTGATTCCTGACGAGCTGGCCTCGGTGGCCGCGAACCTGTCCGATCCCGGCCGGCTGGCCGACGTGATCGCCGCGGCCCTGCCGGCCCTGACCACGCAGGTCAAGCAGGAGCTCCTGGAAACCGCCGACGTCAAGCTTCGGCTCCAGAAGCTGGTCACCACCCTCGCCAAGGAGGTGGAGGTGCTGGAGCTGGGCTCGAAGATCCAGTCCGAGGTCCAGTCGGAGATGTCCAAGTCCCAGCGGGAGTACTACCTCCGCGAGCAGATGAAGGCGATCCAGAAGGAGCTAGGGGAGACCGACGAGCGCACGCAGGAGATCGCGGAGCTGAGGCAGAAGATCGAAGCCGTGGGCATGCCCGAGGAGGCCCGGAAGGAGGCGCTCCGGGAGCTGGACCGGCTCGCCAAGATGCCGCCCGCGGCCGCCGAATACACGGTGACCCGGACGTACCTGGACTGGCTCGTCGCGCTGCCCTGGCAGACGGAGACCACGGACCAGGTGGAGATCGCGGCGGCCCGGCAGGTCCTGGACGAAGACCACTGGGGGCTCGAGAAGGTCAAGGAGCGGATCCTCGAGTATCTGGCCGTGAAGAAGATCCGGCCGGGCGGGAAGGACCCGATCCTCTGCTTCGTGGGGCCGCCCGGGGTGGGGAAGACCTCGCTCGGGAAGTCCATCGCGCGCGCCCTCGGCCGGAAGTTCGTCAGGATCTCCCTCGGCGGCATGCGCGACGAGGCCGAGATCCGCGGCCACCGGCGGACCTACATCGGAGCGCTCCCCGGCCAGATCATCCAGGGGCTCCGGCGGGCCGAGTCCAAGAACCCCGTATTCATGCTGGACGAGATCGACAAGCTGGGCATGGACTTCCGGGGGGATCCTGCCTCCGCGCTTCTCGAGGCCCTGGACCCCGAGCAGAATGCCGCCTTCCGGGACCACTATGTGGACGTGCCCTTTGACCTCTCAAAGGTGCTCTTCATCACCACAGCCAACATTCTGGATCCGGTGCTGCCGGCGCTCAGGGACCGGATGGAGACCGTCGATCTGCCCGGCTACAGCGAGGAGGAGAAGGTGGCCATCGCCCGGCGCCACCTGATCCCGAAGCAGGCGGCCGAGCATGGCCTGACCCCGGGCACCGACATCGAGTTCACCGAGGACGCGCTCCGCTTCCTCATCCACCACCACACGCGCGAGGCCGGGCTCCGGAACCTGGAGCGGGAGATCGCCACGCTCTGCCGAAAGGTGGCCAGGCGGCGCGCCGAGGGCGACACCGCCCTCGTCACGGTCACTGCCGAAGCCGTCAGCGACCTCCTCGGAGCGCCCAAGTATCTCAGGGAAGAGCTGGAGGAGCGCACGCGCGTGCCCGGAGTGGCCGTTGGCCTGGCGTGGACCCCGGCAGGTGGCGACATCCTGTTTGTCGAGGCGACCCGGATGAAGGGCGGGAAGACCCTCACCCTCACCGGCCAGCTGGGCGATGTCATGAAGGAGTCCGCCCAGGCCGCGCTCTCCTGGGTGCGTTCCCACGCCGCCGAGCTGGGGATCGCGCCCAACTTCTGGGAGACCTCCGACATTCACCTGCACGTCCCGGCGGGGGCCATTCCCAAGGACGGGCCCTCCGCTGGCGTGACCATGGTCACCGCGCTGGTCTCGCTCCTGACCGAACGTCCGGTTCGACCCGACACCGCCATGACCGGCGAGATCACCCTGTCGGGCCGCGTGCTCCCGGTGGGTGGGATGAAGGAGAAGATCCTGGCCGCCAAGCGCGCAGGGGTCAAGGCGGTGTTCCTCCCCCGGAGGAACGAGAAGCACCTCAAAGAGGAAGTGCCCGAGGCGGTCCGCCAGAGCCTGACCTTCCATCTGGTGGATTCGGTCGACGAGGTGGTCGATCGCGCGTTCAGCCCTCCCGTCTTGGAGGGCCGATTCCCCCAGCCGCTCGTCGGGTCGCCCAACTGAGCCGGCACCGCTCGGTTGACAAGCGCCGGCCCGAATCGCTACGCTGGTTGTAAGTTGAGAGTTCTCACGCTTCTTCTTCTCGCGCTGTCGGTCGGGCCGATCGGGGGCCATCCATCCGCCCTTGCCGCCTCGTTCCGCCTCGTGGATGGCAACGGCGTGGTCCACCTCACGAACGCGCCCACCGACGTTCGCTACCAGCGCCAGCCGCAGAGCTCCGGCACGGCGTCAGGCTGGCTCGCGCTCCGCGAAAGCGCGCCCGCACGCTACGCCGCCGAGATCCAGGCGGCTTCCGAGCAGCACGGCGTGGATGGGAGGTTGGTGGAGGCGGTCATCCGTGTGGAGTCTGCCTTCAACCCCCGGGCTGTGTCCCGCAAGGGAGCCCAGGGGCTCATGCAGCTCATGCCCAAGACCGCGGCTCATCTGGGGATCCAGAACCCTTTCAGCCCGCGCGAGAACATCGAGGCGGGGGTGCACCACCTCCGCCAGCTGATGGAGCGCTACGGTGGGAACCTCCCCCTGGCGCTGGCGGCGTACAACGCCGGGGCGCAGGCGGTGGACTGGTACCGGGGGATTCCGCCCTACCCGGAGACCCGGCAATACGTCCAGCGGGTTCTGAAGCTCTACCGATTCGGGAGCGAAGCGGCCGCGCCTCAGTCAATCTATCGCTACGAGGATGAGGCGGGAACCGTGACCTACACCAATATCCCGCCGGTGGTGATCCGGCGTTCCCCTCGCTAGCGGCGCCCTTCCCGGTGCGCGCGCCGGGAGCTAGCGCTCCCGGCGGTGCCAGATCAGGTCCAGGAACCGATCCAGGAACCCGTCCTTCACGAAGACCTCCCCGGCCTCCCGGGTCGCCTGGTGGTCCATCCCCCAGATCGCCGCGCGCTTTCCGTGGTCGGGATGCATCTGGATGAAGAGTTGCTGCTCCCGGGTGAAGGCCACCGGCAGCTCCTCGTAGATCTGGGCTGTGAAGGCATTGACGCCCGGCCCGCCGATGGCGATGGCGGGGAAGAGGTCGGCCATCTCCTGGTTCAGCGTCCACATGTCGGTCACGACCACCGCCGAGCGCGTTCCCTGTCCCCGCGTGTTGATCATCCGCTTGAGGTCGTAGGCGATCGGCCGGTCCTCCTCCTCGGGAAGGATTCCGTAGCCGACGACCAGGAGCACGGTAGACCCGATCTCGAAGTAACGGGCCATGCGCAGGTTACTTGACGAGCTTGGACAGGGTGCGGAAATCGTCCGTGTCCGCGGCTCCGAGGAGCTGGAAGAGGACGGTCTCCGTGGAGGTCACCACGGCCCCCGCCTGACGGAGCTGGTCCAGGGCGATCTGCCGGTTCTCCCGTCGTCGCGAGCAGGTGGCGTCGGCGACCACGTGGACCGCGTACCCTTCGGCGAGCAGGTCGAGGGCGGTCAGAAGGATGCAGACGTGCGCCTCGATGCCCGAGAGGATGATGTGGCGGGCGCGCGCCGCCCGGAGGCGCTCCAGGAAGCCCTCGGCCCCGCAGCAGGAAAACGCCACCTTGGCGATGGGCTCCACGGGCCCCACGGATTCCCTGAGCTCTTGGAGGGTGTGGCCGAGCCCCTTGGGATACTGCTCGGTGACCTGGATCGGAATGCCGAGGCGCCGCGCCGCCGCAGCCAGGATCTTGATGTTCTTGACCATCTCCTCCCGGTGCTCGGGGTCCATGGCGTCAAAGAGCCGCTCCTGAACGTCCACCACGAGGAGGAGGCTTCCTTCCCGAGTGAGTCTCGCGGGCGCTCCCATCGAGGCCTCCTTGGATCAGGCGAGGCCGGCTGGCCGGCTCGGGAGCTATTGTCTCACGTCCGCCCGGGTTCGCAAGGGGCGGCGGGCGCGCGCCGCGTCGGCCTCAGGCTCGAGCGCCCGCGCTCTCTAGGCGCGGGAGCGTCAGGGAGGAGACCAGCGGTCGAGGCCGCGGTACTGGATCGCCTCGGCCAGGTGCTCGGCGGCGATGGCGTCCTGCCCTTCGAGATCGGCGATGGTCCGCGCGACCTTCAGCAGGCGGTCGTGGCCGCGGGCCGAGAGGCCGAGGCGTGTCATCGCCAAGGCCAGGAGGCGCTGGGCGTCGGGGGGAATGGGACAGAAGCGGCGGACCTGCCTGGCGCTCATCTGGGCGTTCTGCCGGATCCCGAGCTTGGCGAAGCGGTCGGCCTGAAAGGCTCGGGCCTTCAGGACCCGTGTTCGGATCGCGTGCGAGGGCTCACCGGGCTGACCGTGGGCCAGCTCCGTGTACGGGACCGGGGGAAGCTCCAGGTGCAGATCGAGCCGGTCGAGCAAGGGGCGCGAGAGCCGCGCCAGGTAGCGCTCGCGCTCGCCGGGAGTGCAGAGGCACGCCTCCAGGGTGGGGCAGCCGCGCCGGCACGGGTTCGCGGCGCCCACGAGTTGAAATCGCGCGGGGAAGGCGGCCACGCCCGAGGCGCGTGACACGACCACGTGGGCGTCCTCGAGCGGTTGCCTGAGGGCCTCGAGGACGTGCTGGGGGAACTCGGGCAACTCGTCGAGGAACAGGACGCCCAGATGCGCGAGGCTGATCTCGCCTGGATGGGGTTGGCTGCCCCCGCCGATGAGCCCCGCCTCAGAGATGGTGTGGTGCGGGGCGCGGAAGGGGCGCGTGACCACGAGCCCCCGCTCAGGCGGGAGGAGCCCCGCCACGCTCCAGACCGTGGAGACCTCGATGGCCTCTTCGAGCGAGAGCGCGGGCAGGATGGTCGGCAGCCGTCGCGCCAGCATGGTCTTGCCGGCACCGGGCGGGCCGAGCATGAGCACGTTGTGGCCTCCGGCCGCGGCGACCTCGAGGGCGCGCTTGGCGTGGGCCTGACCCCGCACCTCGGCGAAGTCCGCCTCGTCTTCTGACGGCTGAACTACGAGCGAGGTTGGGTCGAAGGCCAGGGGCTCGAGGGAGCGCTCGCCGTTGAGCCACTCGACGGCCTCGCGGAGCGTCCGTGCGGGAAGCACGCTGAGCCCCTGCAGCGCAGAGGCCTCGCGGGCGTTGCCGTGGGGCACGAGGAGGCCGGCCACCCCGTGTCGGCGGCAGGCCAGGGCCACAGGAAGGACTCCGCGCACGGGGTGGACCTCGCCGTCCAGGCCGAGCTCCCCCAGCACGACCAGGCCGGCAAGCGGCTCGCGCTTGAGGCACCCGGTGGCCGCGAGGATGCCAAGCGCGATGGGGAGGTCAAAGGCCGCACCTTCCTTCCGGAGATCGGCCGGGGCCAGGCTCACGGTGATGCGCTCCATGGGGAAGGTGTAGCCGGCGTTACGGATGGCGCTCTTGACGCGATCGCGGCTCTCGCGGATCGTCGAATCGGGAAGGCCCACCATGGTGAAGGCGGGGAGCCCGCTGGTCACGTCCACTTCCACGGCGACCAGCGCCGCCTCGATCCCGGTGAGGCATGCGCTCGAGACTCGAGCCAGCATGGCCGGGATTCTTGGCCCGCCCCCCGGCCCCGTCAACGTCTAAAAACGGATACAGGCAGCATCGGGAGGCTGCGCCGTCCGTCCGGAAGGTGGGGAGCCAGCCCGTAGGAACTCATAATTGAGGGTTACCCTCCGGTTCTGGTCAACTCATAATTCAGGGTTACCGAAGCCATCGCCTACGAGCCTCCAGGAGAGGACTTCAGGGAGGGGGGGGCTACCTTGATATCCCCGGGAGGTCGGTGGGGATCGGGGGCGGCGAGCGCCCAGAGCCGTTCGAGCGCCGCGTCGAGCTCACGCCGGAGTTGGAGCGGGTTGAGGCTCTGGGAGAGGGTCTCGAGCTC
>JACQRS010000352.1 GCA_016206385.1 Candidatus Rokuibacteriota bacterium
GAGCACGCGCGAGGGCGTGCGCGACCGCTACGGCGCGCCCTCGCGCGAGTCACGCCAGACGGTGGAGGGGCGCGAGACGATCCAATGGGTGTACGAGGCGGCCCGCGCGCCGGTCGGGATGAAGCGGATGGTGGTGGACTTCGGGCTTCTCACCCGGGAGGGCTACCGCCCCGCCCTCGTGCGGTCGTTCCAGCTGGAGCCCAAGTCCCGGATCTTTGAGCGCCGCAACGTCGTCAGAGGGTGGGGCGTTCCGGACCGCGTGGGAGTTCGCGAAGGACAAGAGGTTTTCTTCTACACGAGCGGGCTCCTCGTCTATTTCAACAAGGACGGCACTGACGCTATCTCGATGGTCTTCACAATTCCTCAGCCGCAGTCGCCGACTCCTTCGGCCCGGTGAGGGTTCCGCGCGAGGCCGAAGCGTTTGCCCGGTTCGAGGAATAGTGGTAGCGTCAAGGGCCGACGAAAGGAGCGTTTCGGTTGCCTGCCGTGGTTGACCCCATCGATCATCTGCTGGCCCTCGACCCCGGTGCCCGCGGGATCGCCGGCTTCTTCACTCCGGGTGGCGCGCGACGGGCCGCGGCCGCGCTGGCGCGGGGCCGGCGGGTCCTCGTGACCACGGGCTTTGCCGTGGGTCCCGGGCTTGCAGAAACCGACGGTCCCCCTGGAGCCACAGTTCTTGGACGTGCCCTCCGGCTTCTGGGCACGTCGGTCTTCTATGTAACGGACGCCGCTACGCTTCCCCTCCTCGAGGCAACGCTCAAGGCGCTGGGCGAGCCGGTGGAGATCATCGCCTTTCCGGACGGTGAGCCGACAGAGACAGCGGTCGGGAGGATTCTGGGCAAGATCGCACCCACCCATCTGGTGGCGGTGGAGCGGCCGGGCCGGGCCAAGGACGGCGACTACCGGAGCGCGCGCGGGGAATCCGTCGCAGCGTGGAACCGTCCGGTTGACGCGCTCTTTTTGAGGCATCGCCGCAACACCACGACCATCGGCATCGGCGACGGCGGCAACGAGGTGGGGATGGGGAACGTGAGGGCGAGGCTGGTGAGACAGAGCCCCCTCGCCACGCGGATCGCCTCGGTGGTCAGAGTCGATCACCTGGTGGTCGCGGGAACCTCCAACTGGGGCGCCTACGGCGTGACAGCCCACCTGGCGCTCCTGAGCGGACAGCCCCTGCTTCACACGCCGGAGGACGAGCGTCGCCTGGTGGCCGCCTGCGTCGAGGCCGGCGCCATCGACGGCTTGACGCGGCGCCGGGAGGAGACGGTGGACGGCCTGCCAGTGGAAGCGCACGCCGCGTTTGTCCAGCTCCTGCGAACAGTCACCGAGCGCGTACCCGCTCGAGGAGGAACGCGATCATGACGGCTCGCCCCGAACCCTCCAAGGTGCTCGAGGCCTACCGGGCGCGGCACTCCCGGTCCCTCGCTCTCTGGGAGCGCTCGCGTCGGGCGATCCCGGGCGGTGTCACCCACGACAGCCGCCACCTGCCGCCCTTTCCCGTGTACGTGGAACGGGCCTCGGGCTCGAGGAAGTGGGATGTGGACGGCCACGAGTACGTGGACTACTGGATGGGACACGGCGCCCTGCTCCTGGGGCACTGCCACCCCGCGGTTGTGGCGGCGATTCAGGGGCAGGCCGCGCGGGGCACCCATCTCGGCGCGTGCCACGAGCTGGAAGTGCGCTGGGCCGAGTTGGTGGTGCAGCTCGTGCCTTCGGCGGAGCTGGTGCGGTTCACGATGTCCGGGACCGAGGCCACCCATCTCGCCCTGCGTCTGGCGCGCGCCCACACCGGCAGGCCCAAGGTGGTCAAGTTCACCGGCCACTTCCACGGCTGGCACGACGGCGTCGCCGTAGGCGTGCACCCACCCTACGAGGTGCCCTTCTCTGCCGGCATTCCGGAGGCAACCCTGGATCAGGTCCTCCTCTCCCCGCCCAACGATCTCAAGGCCGTGGAGGGACTCTTCGAGCGGGGGGACGTCGCTGCGGTGATTCTGGAGCCCGGTGGTGGCCAGGCCGGGACCACGCCGTTCGTGTCGGGCTTCCTCCAGGAGCTCCGGACGCTCACCAGGCAGCATCACGTGGTGCTGATTTTTGACGAGGTCATTACGGGCTTCCGCTACGCGCCCGGTGGAGCCCAGTCCTACTTCGGCGTGACTCCGGATCTCACCACCCTGGCGAAGATCGTGGCGGGCGGGCTCCCCGGCGGCGCGGCGGTGGGGAAGCGCGAGATCATGCAGCTCATGGCTCATCGCGGTGATCCCGCCTGGGACCGGAGCGAGCGCGTCGCCCAGCAAGGAACGTTCAACGCCAACCCGCTCTCGGCGGCAGCCGGGATCGCCACGCTCGGGACCATCGCCGACGGGAGCCTTCAGGCGCGGGCCAACAAGCTGGGCGAGGAGCTGAGGTCGGCGCTCTCGGAGGTGATGAAGCGCGTCGGCGCGCCGGGGGCCGTGTTCGGCGAGGCCTCGATCTATCACGTCTCCTTTGAAGGGCGTCCGGGGCTCGCCGGCTTCGACCGACCCCGCCGGCATCCCCTCTACCATGTGCTGCGCTGCGCGCTCCTGAACAACGGCGTCGACTGCTCGATGTTCCACGGCTGGATCTCCGCGGTCCACACGGAGGAGGACCTAGCCCTCACCGTGCAGCGCTA
>JACQRS010000356.1 GCA_016206385.1 Candidatus Rokuibacteriota bacterium
CCTGATCGCCGCCTTCGCGCGCTGCCTGAGGCAGCCCGCCCCACCACGGAGCAGCGTCACCACCCCCCGTGTTCTGATCATCGCGCCGACCCGCGAGCTGGTGGTCCAGATCGAGAGCGACGCCCGCCTCCTGGGCAGGCCCACCGGCCTCCGGATCCTGGCTGTGTACGGCGGGATCGACTATGCGGGGCAGCGGGACGCGCTGCGCGCCGGGTGCGAGGTGCTCGTCGGCACCCCGGGGCGCCTCATCGACTACCTGAAGCAGAACGTCTGGTCACCCCGGAAGGTGGAGGTGCTGGTCGTCGACGAGGCCGACCGGATGTTCGACATGGGGTTCATCGCGGATCTTCGATTCATCCTCAGACGGTTGCCGCCCCCCGAGCGGCGGCAGTCGTTCCTCTTTTCGGCCACGCTGTCGTTCCGGGTGCTGGAGCTGACGTGGGAGTTCATGAACAACCCGGTCCAGATCACCATCACGCCCGAGCAGAAGACGGTGGAGACGGTTGAGCAGATCCTGTACCACGTGGGGCGGGCGGAGAAGTTCAACCTCCTCCTGGGCCTGCTCCGACGCGAGGGCGGGAAGCGGATCCTCCTCTTCACCAACACCCGGGAGCAGGCGCGGCGGCTCGAGGACCGGCTCGCCCTGAACGGCTGGCACGCTCGGGCCCTGACGGGCGACGTGGATCAGAAGCGACGGCTCAGGATCCTGAACGACTTCAAGGCCGGGAAGCTCCCGCTGCTGGTCGCGACCGATGTGGCCTCCCGCGGGCTCCACATCGAAGGCGTGAGCCACGTCATCAACTGGGACCTCCCGCAGGACGCCGAGGACTATGTGCACCGGATCGGCCGCACCGCCCGGATGGGAGCTCAGGGGAAGGCCATCAGCTTGGTGGACGAGGTCGGCGCGCTCCACCTGGAGCCCATCGAGCGCTTCATCAGCCAGAAGATTCCGGTGGAGTGGGCCGAGGACGACCTCTTCCTCCGGGAGATTAAACCCTCCGCCGAGCGCCGCCGCTTCTCCGAGGAGAAACGCCAGCATCTGAGGGATCGGCGCGGGAGCGGGCCTCAGCGAACTGGTGCCGGCGGTTTCAGAAGCGGCCGCCGGCGTCGCCGTTGACCGGCCCCCCTCTCACCCGAACCGGAGCCTCTTGCGCGTCGGCTCGTCCACCCCCGAGGCGCTGCCGTAACGCGGGGTCGTCCTCAACCACAAGGATCGTCGCCTGATCCATCCCCCTTGCAGCTATCTTGAGTCCAACCCTTTCCACGCCAGCGCCGCCTCCACGCTCAGGCCGAGGTGCCTCGGATCGATGGGCTTGGTCACGTAGTCAAAGGCCCCATAGGCCAGCGCCCGCTTCGCGAGGTCGAGGTCGAATTGGCCGCTGACCATGATCACCTAGACGCCGGGAGCAATCGCGCGGATGGCGGTGAGGGCCTCGATGCCGCCGAGCCGTGGCATCGCGATGTCGAGGAGCACAACGTCGGGGGCCTCGTCGATCACGGCGCGCACCGCCGCAGCGCCGTCCCCCACCGAGCGCGTCTGGTAGCCCTTCTGGGTGAGGAGCTTTCCCAGCATCTTGCACACCGGCGGAGTGCCTCCGCTGCCCGCCCGGCTTCTTCGAAGAGCCGGGCATTCTGAATGGCGATGGCCGCGTGGTCGGCTAGGAGGCTCATGAGCTCCTTTTCCTCGTGGGTGAACTCGGGGCGCTCGCCGAAGAGAATGGACATGACGCCTACAACGCGGTCTCCGGCGACCAACGGAATACCTGCGTACGCGTGAAGACCAACCTCCTTGGCCAGCCGCTTGTTCAACCATCTGGAGTCCTCTTGGATGTCTAAGATGTACTCCGGCGCCCGCGACTCGAAGACCCCACCGACCAGACCACTCCCGTACTGGATGGCGGAGACGTCGGTCATCACCTGCTCGAGCTCGGATTCAATACCGAAACTTCCGTGGCCTCTAAGGACTCGCTCGCTCGCGTGAGCGCTCCGAGTGCTGCGAGCTTTTCGGCGCGCTCGGTTGCCTGACGGTACAGGCGGGCGTTTTCCACGGCCAGCGCGGCCTGGCCGGCGATGGTCATCGCCAGGTCGATCTGCTCCTGGCGCCACGTATACGGCCCTGCTGCTTGGTCCAGGTTCAGGGTCCCAATAACCTCGTTTTGGTGAACCAGGGGGACGACCAAGGCCAATCGGACCCCGAACGTCTCCACCCAGTAGGCTGGAATGAGGGGATCGGCGGCCGCATCGCTGATTGTCACCGGCTGCCTTGTGCGGATGGCCTCCGCGTGCGCCGGGACTTCTTCCATCGTGTAGGGTCCCATGGCCTTGAACTTGGCCCAGAGGTCCGGGTCCGCGTGGCCGTCGGCGAACTGGAACATGACGGGCGCCAGGTGTCCCTCCCGCCAGAGGTTGATCGAGCAACGGTCCGCGCCGACGGCCTGGGCCGTTCGCTGCGCCACGATCTTCAGGACCCGGTTCAGCTTTGTGGTCAGTAACGGGTGAGAGGAAGTCCGAGAATCCCGAGGCTGGCGGGGTGTAGAACCGGGGGAAATCACCAGGTCACCGCCCCGATCCGGACGTCGCCCGCGAGCCGCCAGAGGATCCCTGGGACTGAAGAAGACCCTGGACGTGGCTGCCGGGAGCTGATATTGTAGTGACGTAGTAACAAATAAACCCTATCGGAGAGTCTTATGCGGATGGGTCTCCGGGAGGCCAACCAGCGGTTTTCGAAAGCCGTAAAGGCGGTGAAGGCGGGTGAGGAGGTCGTGCTCACTGATCGGGGCCAGCCGATCGCAGTGATTAAGCCTCTTCGCGCCGGCCGCCGGGAAGCAGACGCAATCCGGCGGATGGTCGCGACCGGGCTGCTCCGCCCGGCCACACGCCTGGGCCCGATGCCCTCATTCAGAGCGCGCTCGATCAGGGGTCGCGCAATCTCCGAAACTGTGAGCGAAGAGCGCGCCGGGCGCTAATGGCGCAGCCTCGCGCGTACTTCGACACCAGCGCGATCGTAAAGCGGTACGTGGCGGAGCCCGACTCCCCACGGGCGCGTGCGCTGATTGAGAGGGACGTCGCCCCGCGTGATCCTGCTCAGGACCGACTTCACTGCCTGGCATAGCGCCTCCACTTCCATCAGGCTGACGGAGCGGGCAGCTCCTTTGAGCGTGTGGACCTCCCGGAACGTGGCTTCTACCACCTCGCGCGTCTCGGCAGGAGGGAGCCCCCGATCGAGGGCCAGGAGGTTCGTCGTAATGGCCTGGAGATGCTCCTCGGCCTCCACCCGGAAGGTGGCCAGCAACCGGGCCTTGAGTTTGTCCTTCCTGTTCGCTGTTCGCCATGGCTCACACCATCCCTTGACGCTCTCGAGTCACGCAGCTGTCAGGACGTTACCCTGAAGGGTTTGACCGTCCTCTCCCCTCCGCTTATCATGCGTTCATGGACGCCGTTTCCGACCCCGTGCTCGCCCGCCTGGTTGCCCGGGCGAAGAGTGATCTCGAAGTTCTCGCGGTGCTCCTGTTCGGGAGCCGGGCCCGCGGTGACCCCTCCCCGGAATCCGACTTCGACGTCTGCCTCGTGCTCGGGTCCGAGCCGGGTTCTGATCTCGCTCCCCCCCACAAGCGGCTGGAGTACCTCGGGGAAGCCCACCTCGACATTACCGTCTTCCAGCAGCTCCCCCTGCACATCCGGAGCCGGGTCCTCAAGGAAGGCGCGGTCCTCTTCGTCAGGGACGAGGACGCCCTCTACGCCCTCGCCGCCCGCACCGCGCGCGCCTTCGAGGGCTTCCGGCACATCTACCGCCAGTACCTCGATCAGGTCGCGCGTGATTGACCGCGACCGGCTCC
>JACQRS010000353.1 GCA_016206385.1 Candidatus Rokuibacteriota bacterium
GCCTTGGGGCTCACGAGCACATACTGCACGCGCCGGCGCTCTGGGCGTTGGAACTCGGTGGGGTGGTCTTTCAGGTAGGCTTGGAGCTCCTCTTCGGTGGCTCCAGCCTTGGCCAGAAACGGGGAGACCTCCACCAACACCCAGGCCGCGCGCACCTTCTCCCGCCGGAGCTCGTAGGCCTGCCGGAGCTCGGCCTCCGACACCTTGACGCCGGCCTTGACCGTCTCCTCGGCTTTTCGCCGGGTGAGCTGCCGTCGGAGGTCGGCCTCGAAGCTGCCGGGCTCGAGGCGGTTGTCCCTGAGGACGCGGAGGTAGCGCTCGCGGGAGAACCGCCCCTGCTCCTGGAAGGCCCGGAGGCCTTGGATCCGCGTCCGGAGCTCATCGTCCCCCACCGTGAGCCCTTCCGCCCTCGCGCGCTGGACGATGAGCGCTTCCTGGATCAGATCCTCCAGGACCTGACCGGAGAGGCGCTCCGCGAAGTCGGGCGACAGGCGTTCCCGCGGGAGCTGGTTGTAGAACTCCAGCTGGGCGCGATAGATCCGCTGGTAGCGATCGAACGAGATCTCCTCCCCGTTCACCGTGGCGACGGCGTTGGCGTCGCCCCCCGTGATGCTCCCCGTGCCCCAGACGAGAAAGGTGGTGCCGATGAAGGCGACGATCACCACGCCGAGGAGGATGTGGAGCGACTTGAGATGCCGTCGCATCGCGCTGATCATGGCGGAGTTCAGCTTAGCATACGGCCCGCGGGCGTGCCAGGGCGGGGAGCGCCGCGCGGGCCTAAAAGCCGAGGAGCGCGCGCAGCCAGGGAAGGGCGAAATACACGATGAAGGCCAGCGAGGCGCCGTACATCATCGGGTGGACCGCGCCGCCCTGGCCGCGCACCAGCTTCTCGAAGGAGTAGGCGATGAAGCCGGCTCCGATGCCGTTGGTGATGGAGTAGGTGAACGGCATCACGGTCAGGGTCAGGAGGGCCGGGAACCCCTCCTCCAGGTCGCCGAAGGGGATCTCCCGGACGATCTTGCACATGAGGTAGCCCACGACGATCAGCGCGGCGGCGGTGGCCTGGGGCGGCACGATCCCCGCGACGGGTGCGAAGAAGAGCGCCAGGAGAAAGCCGAGCCCCGTCACCACCGAGGCGAGCCCGGTCTTGGCCCCTTCGGAGACGCCGGCCGCCGATTCGATGTAGGTGGTGGCCGAGGACGCGCTCGCGACCCCGCCCGACGCCGCGGCCAGGGAATCGACCAGGAGGACCCGGTTCAACCGGGGAAGCCGTCCGTGCCGGTCGAGCCAGCCCGCCTCGCCGCCGATCCCGATCACGGTGCCCATGGTGTCGAAGAAGTCGGAGAGCATGATGGAGAAGATCGTGACCAGGGCGGCGATAACCCCCACGCGGGCGAAAACCTCGAAGTTCAGCCCGGCGCCGATGGTGGAGAAGTCAGGGAGCTCGACGATCCGCGCGGGCAGGACTGCCTGGCCCGGCGTCGGGAAGGCCCTGCCGCCGGCGGTCGCGTTGACGCCGACGGCGACCGCGGTCGTCAGCAGGATGCCGAGGAGCAGCGCCCCCCTCACCCGAAGGGCCTGGAGCCAGAGCGTGAGAAAGAGGCCGACGAGCGCCACCACCACCGGAGCCGTGGTGAGGTCGCCGAGGGTCACGGGGACACCGGGAGGGCCGGGCTTCACGAAGCCGGCTGAGACGAGACCGATGAAGAGGATGAAGAGGCCGATTCCGACGCTGATGGCCTGCTTCAAGGCCATGGGGATCGCGTTCATGATGGCCTCGCGAAAGCCGGTCAGCACCAGCACCGTGATCGCCAGGCCCTCGAGAAACACCACGCCCATCGCGGCGGACCAGGGGAGCTTCATCCCGGCCACGAGCTGAAAGGCCACCACCGCGTTGAGCCCCATGCCCGAGGCAACCGCCAGCGGGTAGTTGGTCAAGATTCCCATGGCGAGGGTGGCCAGCCCCGCCACCAGACACGTGGCGGCGAGTGTCGGCGCAAAGGGTGGCCCCTGCCCCTGGAGCTCCTTGATCCCGGCAAAGGAGAGGATCGCGGGGTTCACGAAGATGATGTAGGCC
>JACQRS010000354.1 GCA_016206385.1 Candidatus Rokuibacteriota bacterium
GACAGGTCTGGACGGTCGCCGAGCTGACGCAGCGGATCAAGGAGCTGCTGGAGGAGCGCTTCCCCGCCTTCTGGGTCGAGGGGGAGATCTCCAACCTGCGCGTCCCGTCCTCCGGCCACGCGTACTTCACGCTGAAAGACGAGTCCGCCCAGCTGAAGGCCGTGCTCTTCAGGAACCGGATGCGGCGCGTGCGCTTCGAGCCCGAGGACGGGCTCCACGTCCTGGCCTTCGGGAGCCTGGACGTCTATGCGGTGAAGGGGGAGTACCAGCTCGTGGTGGAGCTGCTCGAGCCCAAGGGGCTCGGCGCGCTCCAGCTCGCCTTCGAGCAGCGCAAGGTGCGGCTCGCCGCGGAGGGGCTCTTCGACCCGGCCCGCAAGCGGCCGCTCCCGCGCTTCCCGCGAAAGATCGGCATCGTGACCTCGCCCACCGGGGCCGCGGTCAGGGACATCCTCAAGATTCTGAGCCGCCGCTTTGCCGATCTGCACCTCCTGATCGCGCCGGTGCGGGTGCAGGGGGAGGGGGCTGCGGAGGAGATCGTCCAGGCGCTGGCCGACCTGAACGGGATCGGCGACCTCGACGTGGTCATCGTCGCCCGGGGAGGCGGCTCGCTCGAGGACCTCTGGGCCTTCAACGAGGAGGCGGTCGCGCGGGCCATCGCGGCCTCCAAGGTGCCTGTGATCTCGGCAGTGGGCCACGAGACCGATGTGACCATCGCCGACTTCGTCGCCGACGTGCGCGCCCCCACGCCGTCGGCGGCCGCTGAGCTGGTGGTGGAGGAGAAGGCCGCAGTGGTTGCCGCGCTCGTTGACCTTCACGAGCGCCTCACGCGCTCGATGAGACAGCGACTCGAGCGCCACCGGGCCCTGGTCGAGGGGCTGGCTCGAAGGCGTGTCCTGACCGATCCCGCTCGGGCGTTCCGGGATCTCCAGCGGCGGGTGGATGATCTGACCCTGAGGCTCGGGGCGGGGCTCAGCCGGAACGGGGCCAGCGCGCGGCAACGGTTCGCTGTGGCGCGGAGCGCCTTGAGTTCTCGGAGCCCGTTGGCCAGGATTGCCGACGGCGCGCGGCTCCTCGAGCAGCTCGACATGCGGATCCGCGCGAGTGTGACCCATGCGGTTGAACGCTCGCGTCACCGGCTCGGGAGCGCGGTGGGCCAGCTCGACAGCCTCTCCCCGCTCTCCGTCCTCCGGCGGGGCTACAGCCTGACGCGGCTCCCGTCGGGGGAGATTGTCCGTTCCTGGAGCCAGGCCGGGCGCGGGAGCGCGATCGAGGTGCTGCTCCACGAGGGCACGCTGGATTGCCTGGTGGAGCAGGTGAGGGAGCGCGATGACCGACCTCAAGTTTGAGGACGCCCTCGCCCGCCTAGAGCAGATCGTCCACACGCTCGAAGCCGGCAACCTCCCGCTGGAGGAGTCGCTCAAGGCCTTCGAGGAGGGGATCGCCCTGGCCCGCCACTGCGCCAAGTACCTGGAGGAGGCGGAGCGGCGGATCGAGCTCCTGACGAAAGACGAGGCGGGCCTCCTCAAGCGGGAGCCCTTCACGTGGGAAGGGGAGGAACCCGGTCAGTGAGCTTCGACCTCGGGGGCTACCTGGCTGAGCGGCGCCGGCTCGTGGATCAGGCCCTGGCCCGCTTCCTGCCCCCGGAGGACGCGTATCCCCCCACGATCCACGAGGCCATGCGCTACAGCGTCTTCGCCGGCGGGAAGCGGCTGCGCCCGATCCTGGTCATCGCAGGGGCCGAGGCTGGCGGGGGCTTGGCCCAGGACGTCCTCCCCGCGGCCTGCGCCATGGAGCTGATCCACACCTACTCGCTGATCCACGATGACCTTCCCGCCATGGACGACGACGACGACCGTCGGGGCCGACCGACCAGCCACAAGGTCTTCGGGGAGGCCATGGCGATCCTGGCTGGCGATGCCCTGCTCACCCTGGCCTTCAGGCTCCTGGCAGAGAACTTCGCCGAGAGCCAGAGACAGGCGGTGGCCCCGGCCCGCCTCAGGCAGATCCTCGCCGAGATCGCCGAGGCCGCGGGCACGTTCGGGATGATCGGGGGTCAGGTCGTGGACATCCAGTCGGAGGGAAAGTCGGTGAGCGCCGAGACGCTGGAATACATCCACACCCACAAGACGGCGGCGCTGATCCGGGTCTCCCTTCGCTCCGGGGCGATCCTGACTGGTGCGCCGGAGAAAGTGCTGGAGGCCATCAGCCAGGCAGGGGCGCACCTGGGTCTCGCCTTCCAGATCGTGGATGACATCCTGGACGTTGAGGGGAGCCTCGAGCAACTCGGCAAGACGGCGGGGAGCGACCGGCGAAAGAAGAAGGTGACCTACCCCGAGCACTTCGGGCTCGAGGTCTCCCGGAGCCGAGCCAAGTCCCTTGTCGAGGAGGCCAAGTCAGCCCTGGCGCCGCTGGGCTCTGCCGCCACCCCCATCATGGCGCTGGCTGACTTCATCCTGGAGCGGAAGTCCTGACGTGGCCCGGATCTCCAGGCTTACGGCGCGCGAGATCCTCGACTCCAGAGGAAACCCCACGCTCGAGGCGGAGGTGACCCTGGAGAGCGGGGCCTCGGGGCGGGCGGCGGTTCCCTCGGGCGCCTCCACGGGCAAGCGCGAAGCCATGGAGCTCAGGGACGGCGACGCCCGACGCTACCACGGCAAGGGTGTGCTGCGCGCCATCAGGAACGTGGTGGAGGTGATCGCTCCCGAGCTGGCCGGGATGGAGGCCTCTGATCAGGCTCAGGTGGACCTGCGGCTCGTCGCCCTGGACGGCACCCCCAACAAATCAGCCCTCGGCGCCAACGCGCTCCTCGGCGTTTCCCTGGCAGTGGCCCGGGCCGCTGCCAGCGACGCGGGGCTGTCCCTCTATCGCTATCTGGGGGGCTCGAGTGCCCGGCTCCTTCCCGTGCCGCTGATGAACGTGCTGAACGGCGGCGTCCACGCCGACAACGGCCTGGACATCCAGGAGTTCATGCTGGTGCCGGCCGGGGCCCCGAGCTTTACTGAGGCGCTCAGGATGGGTGCTGAAATCTTTCACACCCTCCGGGGCCTGCTTCGCGACAAGGGGCTCACCACCGGAGTGGGCGATGAGGGTGGGTTCGCCCCAGCCCTGGGCTCCAACACCGCGGCCCTGGACTTCTTCCTCCTGGCCATCGACCGAGCGGGGTACCGGCCCGGCGAAGATGTGCTCCTCGCCCTGGATGTGGCGGCCAGCGAGTTTTACCGCCAGGGACACTATCATCTGTCGGCGGAAGGAGCGGAGCGCACCAGCGAGGAGATGATCGCCTTCAACGAATCTCTCCTGGGGCGCTACCCGATCTGCTCCATCGAAGACGGCCTGAGCGAGGAAGACTGGGACGGCTGGGCCACCCTCACCCGGCGGCTGGGAGCGAGAGTGCAGCTCGTGGGCGACGACCTCTTCGTCACCAATGCCGCCATCCTCAGGGAGGGAATTTCCAAACGCGTGGCCAACGCCGTGCTGATCAAGCCGAACCAGATCGGCACCCTCACCGAAACCCTGGAGGCCATCGAGCTGGCCAGAGGGGCCGGCTACGCCACGATCGTCTCTCACCGGTCAGGGGAAACCGAAGACACGTTTATCTCCGACCTGGCAGTGGCGGTGAATGCCGGCCAGATCAAAACCGGATCGCTGGCGCGGGGGGAGCGGACCGCCAAGTACAACCGGCTCCTCCGGATCGAGGCTGAGCTGGGAGCGGCCGCCGCCTGGCCCGGGCGAGCGGCGTTCGCGCGGAGTGGCCGGTGAAGCGGCGCCGACTCCTCGTTACCGGGGCGCTGGCGCTCGCGGTGGCCGCGCTCCTGGCCTACGGCGGCACGAGCCTCCTCCGTGTCTGGCAGATGAAGCGGGAGGTCCAGATGCTCGAGCGCGACCTCCAGGTGCGTCGGGCCGAGACCGACTGCCTCACGCAGACCGTAGACCGGCTGCGCGAGGATCCCGGCCAGATCGAGAAGATCGCCCGCGAGGAGCTCGGCCTGGTGAAGAAAGGGGAGACCGTGCTGAAGTTTCCATCGACGCGGCCCCAGGAAAAGACGTGCTGACAATGGACCTCCTGATCCCGCTCCTGTTCGCCCTCTGCGTGGTCTTCAACCTGAGAGCCGTGTTCAAGCTCCTGGTGGACTGGAAGGGAATGCGGGCCACTGTCCAGTTCGTCAAGGCGGCCTATGCCCGGGTGAACGCGCTCCCTGCTGAAGACGCGCTCGAGCGGGATGATCGCCCTCCCACGTTCCTTCACCTGGTCCCGGCGTACCAGGAGCCCGAGATCACCGGGACGCTCAGGGCCCTCCTGTCCTCCCGCTACCCTCACGGCAAGCTCCATGTGGTCGTGGTCACCAAGGAGGAGGAAGAGCGGGCGCCCCACCCGGCCATGGGAATCTCGACCGGAGAGGTCGTGCGCCGGTTCCGCGCTGAGCTTCCGCCCTACCAGCAGAAGATGGTCTGGCAGATCGCCATGCCCGGAACCGGACGGAAGGCGCACCAGCTCAACTGGGGACTCAGGCCCGAATTCCTTCGCGAGGTCCTCGGCGAGCGGTTCGACCCGGCCCGCTGCTTCATCGGGGTGTCGGACGCCGACTCGCTCCCCGATCCCAACGTCTATTGCTGGATCGCCCAGGAGGAGCTGGCCGGGCGCGGCGCTCCGGCCTACCAGGGCGTGACACTCTCACTGGCCAACTTCGAGCGGCTGGACCTCCGGGGCCGGGTCTGCGCGATCCAGCAGTCCTCCATCTTCATGCGCGTCTCCATCGCGCGTCTCCTGAACGAGGTTAAGCGCGTCAGGGTGCTGGAGGCGCTCTGCCGGCGGGCGCTCTGGGCGGCGTGGCTGATCCGCCCGGTCTTCGAGCTTTTCTTCCGCCGCTCCCAGATCTGCCTCGGCCACAACCAGTTCGTCAGGCTCGATATTCTCGAGGCACTCGGCGGCTTCCCGACCGACGGCGCCACCGAGGACTCCACGCTCGGGTACGACCTCGGGATGCGGGGCGTGCTGATCCGCGCGCTCCCCATGCTGGAGCTGACCGACCTGCCCGAGACGCCGGAGAAGGTGATCCGCCAGAACGCGCGCTGGTACAAGGGCGTCCTGGACGACGCGCCTCACCTCTGGCGCGCCTGGCGGGCGCGGCCCTCGGCCTTCAATTTCGCCCAGGTCTGCCGCCACGTCGGGAACAAGGTGCTCGAGTGGCCGGTGGCAGTCCTCGTCTACCCGATCCTGGGCTTTCTCGGCTGGCAGCTTGCCTACCTCTACCGGGAACAGCCCTTGCTCTTCGTCCCGGCGCTGGCGTTTCCCGCCGCCGCGCTCGGGCTCTCCATCTGGGTGGGGGGGATCGTGACCCAGCGGGCGATCGAGGACCTGGCGCTGTACCTCCCGAAGCTCGTCGAGGTGAGGCGGAGGACCCTGAGCGAGAAGTTCTGGGGGATCTTCCGCTGCCAGACCTACTGGCTCCTGGCCACGCGCGGCGCCTGGCGCGTGCTCCTCACTCTCCTCCGGACAGGGCGCTACGAGCCTGCCAAGACCGACCGGGTAATCCGGGACCCGATGAGGCAGGGTAGTTATTCCCGGTCGTGACAGAGCCGGTCTTCAGCTTTTCCACCCAAGCTGGCGACACGTGGGGTGAGAGAATCCGTGCGGCCTTCGATCAGGTTCGCCACCGGCGGCATCTCGAGGCGCTCGATCAGAGCCCGGTCCTGGAACCCCTCGCCGAGAGCCTCGATCGAGCTTGGGTCGCGGTGCATCGGCCCGGCCCTGGCGAGCCGGAGCGCTTTTTCCTGAACGAAGCGGCCCTCGCCCTGTGCCGGTTTGCCGGTCTTCAGCTTCCCCCGACGGACCCCGTCGCCGGGGCGCTTCCCCGGCCGCTCGACATCCTCTGCGCCGGCGATCTGGCCAGCGCTCCCCGACCCTGACTGCCGCACTGCCGGGGGCACGCGCGGTCGGGCCCGGACGCGCCGACAGGGTTGACAGGCGGGCCCTCTTAAGGTAAGAAAGAGGCGTCACCGCGGGGTGGAGC
>JACQRS010000347.1 GCA_016206385.1 Candidatus Rokuibacteriota bacterium
ATCCAAAACTGACCGCAGGACCGATAATCTCACGCAAAGACGCAAAGGGCGCAAAGAAAGACACGAGAAGGTTATCTTGGCGAAGAGAATTCCCCCTCACCTCCCCTCTACCCACCACCGGGGGGAGGGACGGGGTGAGGGGCGCAGAGATTTTCGTGGTTCGTGGTGACCAGGAATGGTCATGACCACTTGGCGGTGAAATGTTTGGGATGATGACTGGTCGAGAGCGGGACACGGCCCGGCGGGTCGGACGGTACTTCGAAACGCACTCGCGACGGTACGATGAGCTGTACGGCGAGCGCCACAGCCCGGTGCAGCGGCTGGTCAACCGCCTTCTGCACCGCGTGATCCAGGAGCGCTTCGACCTCACCTTCGCCCGCTGCGGCCCGTTGGGGGGGAAAAGGGTGCTGGACATCGGATGCGGCTCTGGCCGGTATGCCGTCCGTTTCGCGCAGGAGGGAGCGGCCGAGGTGGTGGCCATTGACCTCTCGCCGCGGATGCTGGAACTGGCCGAGGCACGCGCCCGGGCGGCGGGTGTCGCCGACCGGTGCCGATTCGAACGCGCCGACTTCGCCCGGGCCGCTTTCCGGGGGCCCTTCGACATCATCACGGCGATCGGTCTGTTCGACTACGTGGCGGAGCCCGAACCACTCCTGGTCAAGATGCGGGGCCTCTCACGAGGGCGGGCGTTCGCCAGCTTCCCGATGCGCTGGCAGGTGCGGGCCCTCATCCGTCGGTTGAGCTTCCTGCCGAGCGGATGCCCGATCTACTTCTATGATCGCCGAGACGTCGCCAGACTCTGGGCCGACGCCGGCTTCGGCCGCTGGGAGGTGGTCGCGCTTGACCGGGACTACTTCGTGCTAGCGGACGCCGACGGCGGGTTCGATTGAGGCTGGCATGGATCGGATCCGGGTGCTCCATATCATCACGCGGCTGATCGTGGGCGGGGCCCAGGAGAATACTCTCCTCACCGTGGAGGGGCTCCACGCCCGCCCGCAGTACAGCGTGGGTCTGATGGTGGGGTCGGACCGCGGCCCCGAGGGGAACCTCATGGCGCGGGCCCGAGCGGGGGGCTTTCCCCTCCTGGAGGTCCCGGAGCTGATCCGGGCGCCGCACCCCGTCAAGGATCTCGTGACCCTGGCGAAGATTGCGCGGGCGATCCGCGAGGGGGGCTATCAGATCGTCCATACGCACAGCACGAAGGCGGGCCTGCTGGGACGGCTGGCGGCGCGGTGGATGGGGACGCCCATCGTGGTCCACACGCTCCACAGCCTGGCGTTCCACCCGTATCAGCCGTGGGTGGCGAACCGCGGCCTGCGGATCATGAAACGATGGCTGGCCCCGTGCACCGATCACTTCATCTCGGTCTCGGATGCCGTCAGGCAGGGGGCCATGGCCGCCGGCATCGGCCGACCCGAACAGCATTCCACGATTTACAGCGGGATGGAGATGGACCGTTTTCTCAGCGCCCACGTGGACCGCGAGGCCGTGCGCCGCTCCCTCGGGATTCCCCCGGACGCTCCGGTGGTGGGGAAGGTGGCACGCCTGTTTCACTTGAAGGGCCACGCCGAGCTGCTGCCGGCCCTCCCCGCGGTGGTGCGGGCCGTGCCGGACGTCCGGATCCTCCTGGTGGGGGATGGGATCCTCCAGCCCACCATCCGGGAGGAAGCCCGCAGGCTCGGCATCCTCGACCACCTCGTGTTCACCGGGCTCGTCGAGCCCGAACGGATCCCGGATCTCCTGGCCGCCATGGACGTGGTTGTCCACACCTCGCTCCGGGAGGGATTGGCCCGGGTGCTCCCCCAGGCGCTGGCGGTGGGGAAGCCAGTGGTGGCTTTCGACCTGGATGGGACCCCCGAGGTCGTTCTTCCCGGCGTGACCGGGACGCTGGTCCGGCCCGGCGATACTGACGGGCTGGCCCGAGCCTTGATCGCGCTGCTCCGCGACCCGGGGCTGCGGGAACGGATGGGCCGGAACGGCCGTGAGGTCGTGGCACCCCAGTTTGGTGCCGAGGTCATGGTCGAGCGAATCCATCAGGTGTACGTGAAGCTGCTGGAGGCCAAAGGGCTCTCCGCCCCAACTGCGGGCTAGGGCGAGGGGGATTTTCTGAGCAGAGAGGGCGGCCGTCGAAGCGTGCCGCCGGGGACGGGAAGGATGGCGCGCAACATCTTCACCGTGGACGTCGAGGACTGGTACCAGGGGCTGCAGGTGATCCCACCCGATCGGTGGGACGCCTTCGAGGATCGCATCTGGATTGGGATGGAGCCCTTGCTGGCCCTCCTGGATCGCCATCGGGTCCGGGGCACCTTCTTCGTCCTGGGCCACCTGGCGGAGCGACATCCGGACGTCGTCCGGGCGATCCACGACGCCGGGCACGAGGTCGCCTCACACGGCTTCGCCCACGAGGTCGTCTACACCCTGACCCCGGAGGCCTTCCGCGCCGACATCCGCCGCTCGCTGGGCCTGCTGACGGAGATCACCGGGGAGCCGGTGCGGGGGTACCGCGCGCCATTCTTCTCGATCACCGACGCATCCCGCTGGGCCTTGGACATCCTGGCCGAGGAAGGGGTAGCCTACGATTCGAGCCTGTTTCCCGTCATCAACGATCGCTATGGGGTTCCGAATGGGGATCCTCTGCCGCACTGGATCCGGACGCCGAAAGGCCCGCTGTTTGAAATTCCCCCATCCACGGTTCGGTTCGGCGTCAATCTGGCGTTCAGCGGGGGGGCGTACCTGCGGCTCTTGCATCGGCAGATCATCGCTCGAGGGGTTGCCCGGTTGAACCGCGCGGGCGTTCCGTGCATCGTCTACATCCACCCCTGGGAGCTGGACCCCCATCACCCCCGGATCCCCCTGCCACGCCGTATCGCCGTGTCCCACTACTGGAACCTGCGGTCAACCCTGCGCAAGCTGGAGGATCTGGTGTCGCGTTTTCCTTTTGGCCCGATTCGGGACGTGTTCGGGGAACAGCTCCGGACGGTCGCGCCGGCGTGATGGACGAGAAGATGGAGAAGCCATGGATGATTCTCTGAGGAGTCCGCGACGGACGCCCTCGGCGGAACCGCTCTCAGAGCCTCGGTCCACGGACGCCTTCGGTTTCCCTCCTCGCAGCGGGCAGGGACCGGGGGACGGACGCGCATTGCCTGCCCGCGCCGACACGGCGGGCGGGGAGGAGGGGCTCCGCCTCGCACCGCCTGGCGGCCTGGTGGACGGAGCCATCAGCCCCATGGACACCGCGGCCGCGATGCGCGCGGAGCAGGTGGACCTGCCTGCCGACGCGGAGCAGGCGGGCCCGCAGACCACTGCGGTGTGGGCAGGAATGCAGCGGGGGAGCCTGGGCGCCGCGGCCAAGCGGGGATTCGATTTCCTGCTCTCCTCCTTCGGGTTGCTCCTCAGCCTGCCGTTGTGGGTGGTCGTCCCCCTGGCGATCAAGGTGGAGGACGGGGGTCCCGTGCTGTTCGTCCAGGAACGGTGGGGCCGCTTCGGACGCGGCGTCCGCGTCTACAAGTTCCGGACGATGATTCAGGATGCCGAGCGGATCTACGGCAGCCTGCAGGCGACGGCGGACGATCCGCGAATCACCCGGGTGGGGAAGATCCTCCGGGCGACGGCACTGGATGAGCTGCCACAGCTTCTGAACATCTGGCTGGGCGAGATGAGCTTCGTGGGGCCCCGCGCCCTTCCCAAGAACGAGATCCAGCGCCGGGAGCGGGATGCGGGAATCGAGGACTCCGCGATCTCCGGCTTCGATGTCCGGCTGGCGGTCCGGCCAGGCCTCACGGGCCTGGCCCAGGTCTACGCCCCCCGCGACGTCCCCCGCCGGCACAAGTTCCGCTACGATCGCCTGTATATCCGGCGTCAGAGTTTCTGTCTCGACCTCCGACTCGTCCTGTTGAGCGTCTGGATCACCCTCCGGGGAGGCTGGGAGCGAAGGGGACATCGGCCCGGAGGCGTCGTGACGAATCGTCAGGGATAGCGCGACACCGGCTATTGGCTCCACACCTTTCCCCCATGGGCGACCAGGAGATACAGAGATCGGGAGAGATGAAGAACGCACTGATCTTGAAGGAGAAGATTCAACGGAAAGATGTCACGGTGGCGATCGTCGGATTGGGCTACGTTGGCCTTCCGCTCGCCATCGGTCTTTCCCGGGCGGGGAGCCGGGTGGTCGGCGTGGATACGGATCCCCAGCGGGTGGCGGCCCTGGAGGCCGGGCAGAGTTACATCCGGGATATTCCGGCCGCCACCCTGGCCCCCCTGGTGCAGGCCGGCCGGCTGACGGCCACGACGGACTACGCGGCCACCGGGGCGGCCGACGCGATCATCATCTGCGTCCCCACCCCCTCTACCCGGATGAAGGCACCGGACCTCTCGTACATCGAGGCTGCCTGCCGCGCCATCATCCCGCACCTCCATCCGGGGATGGTGGTGGTGCTGCAGTCCACGACCTACCCAGGAACCACCGAGGAGTTGGTGCGACCGCTTCTGGAGCAGTCCGGTCTGCGGGCGGGCCGGGACTTCGCCCTGGCCTTCTCCCCGGAGCGAATCGACCCCGGGAACCCCCACTTCTCCGCCCACAACACCCCCAAGGTGGTCGGGGGGATTGATCCGGACTCCACGGAGGCGGCAGCTCTGCTCTTCGGCCTCCTGGTCCCCAACGAGCAGATCCACCGGGTTTCCGGCCCCCGTGCTGCCGAGATGTGCAAGCTCCTGGAGAACGTCTTCCGGAGCGTGAACATCGCCCTGGTGAATGAACTCGCCACGCTCTGCAATCGGATGGGCCTGGACGTCTGGGAGGTGCTTGACGCCGCGGCCACGAAGCCTTTCGGGTTCATGCCCTTCTACCCCGGACCGGGCGTTGGGGGCCACTGCATCCCGGTGGACCCCTACTACCTCTCCTGGAAGGCGCGGGAGTATGACTTCTACACACGCTTTATCGAGCTGGCAGCAGAGGTCAACTCCACCATGCCCGCCTACACCGTCGGCAAGATCGCCCAGGCGCTGAACCGGCAGGGAAAGCCGTTTCAGGGGGCGAGAGTCCTCGTCCTGGGGGCCGCCTTCAAGCGAGACATTGACGATTCCCGGAACAGCCCGGCCGTGGAGATCATGAAGCTCCTGCGGACCCGCGGGGCGGAGGTGACCTATCACGACCCCCATGTGGCCGAAGTCCTCTTCGAGGAAGGCGGAGGCGGAAACGGAGTGATGCGCTCGGTGCCCCTCACGACGGAACTCCTGGCGACCCAGGACTGCGTCTGCCTGGCGGTGGCCCACTCGACAGTCGATACGGGATGGATCGTGAAGGAGAGCCGCACGCTGATCGATGCCACGGGGGTGACCCGGTTCCTGGACGGCGACCAGTCCCATGTGATTCGGCTGTAGGGAAATCAGCAGCGGCAAGGACGGATGGCGGTGATCCCGGTGAACGGCACGCAACGCGAAAGGACGGCGTCATGGAGCCGGCACGACAGAGCACCTGGCAAGGCGACGAGATAAACCTGCTGGATTACTGGCGCGTGCTACTGAAGCGCGGCCGGATGATCCTGGGGCTCACCTGCATCTCGGTCCTCACGGCGGGTTCTTATAGCTACTTCTTCCTGCCGAAGATCTTCGAGTCCACCGCGTCCATCCTGGCGCCGAAGGATCCAGCGGGGGCCGGGCCGAGTCTGGCTTCAGCCCTGGCGGCCTCGGGGGCCAGCCAGATGCTGGGAGCCGCCCTGCCCACGGGGACCACGACCCGCGACACGTTCGTGTCGATCCTGAAGAGCCGGACGATGGCGCAGGAGCTGGTGGACCGATTCAAGCTGAAGGAGTACTTCCGGACCCAGCTCATGGGGGCGGCCATCAAGCGACTCCAGGGCACCACGAACATTGCGGTGTCCAGAGAGGGCGTCATCTCTGTGACGGTGGAGGACACGGATCCCAAGCTCGCGGCTGACATGGCCAACGCCTACATCACCAACCTGGATCGGATGTTCGCCAATCTGGGGACCACAGAGGCCAGCCGGCAGCGGATGTTTATTGCAGAACGGCTGGAGAAGACGGAAAGGACCCTGCGGGGGGCGGAGGAGGCCCTGCGACGGTTCCAGGAGAACAAGAAGGCGATCGTGATCCAGGAGCAGGCACGGTCCGGCATCGAGGCGGCGGCCCAAGTCAAGGGCGAGATCATCGCCGCGGAGGCGCAGCTTGAATTTCTGCGGGCCTTCGCCACCGAAAACAACCCGCAGGTCCTCCAGCAGAGACGGAAGATCGAGGAGATGAAGCGGCAACTGGCGCAGATGCAATACGGTCGGGGGCTGGACCTCCCTTCCGAGACCCTGAATCCAGGACAGCGCAGGCGAGAATTCCAGATCCCATTCACCAGCGTGCCGGAGGTGGGGATGGAATACCTCCGGCTGGCACGGGACGTCAAGGTGCAGGAGACGGTGTTCACCCTGTTGACGGCGCAGTACGAGCAGACAAAGATCAACGAGGCGCGCGACACCCCCACCGTGCAGCCCCTGGACAGGGCGGTCCCGGCGGAACGCAAGTCGAAACCCAAGACGGTGTTGAACATGGCCATGGCGGGCGCGATCAGCCTCTTCGTGGGCATGTTCCTGGCGTTCTTCCTGGAATACGTGGAACGCATCCGCAGGCCGCAGGCCGCATCCGGCTGACGAGGGGCGAAACCACATCGTGCTCGCATCCCTGCGAGTTGATCTCACCTTGACAGGGACTCCCCTTTGAGATAGTAAACTCTCCCCTCGGAGCATCTTTCTTCCTCCCCTGGCTGGGGTCCAACCCGTGAAGGAGTTCGCTGATGTGGAATAGCTGGTCTGGCAGCAATGGTCACGCCAGGAAATTGCGGAGCGGGTTCGCGGTACTCCTCGTGCTCGTCCTGGCGGTTCCGGTGCCCGTGGGCGCTCAAGAGCCCTCCCGGAGGGTATCGCCATTACGGCCATTTTCCCAAACGGAGGATGAGAGCCAGGTGGAACAGCGGCCCGTCGGCCCCCGGGTCATCCGGGAGCTGACGGCCTTCCCCACCATCACCATCGTCGAGCCCAGGAACGCGGCCATCGTGACCCGGGAGGATCAGGGGGTCGTCATCACCTATCGCGACCCCCGGGATGAGCTGGATCTCAGCACGCTCCGGGTGTTCATCAACGGCGTGGATCGAACCCGCGAGTTCCAGGTCACTCCGGGTGGGGCGAGTTGGCGACCCCAGACGGGCGCACCCGAGAAAGGTCGGGAGGCCGCCCGGGAACAGCAGGGAGCGGAAGTACAGCCGGTCCTGACGGAGGGGCAGAACACGATCGTCGCCAGCATCAAGAACCTGTCCGGGAACCTGGCCACGACCTCGGCGGCCTTCGTGCTGGATACCTCGACGATCCTGGCCACGCGGGTGGCCCCGCGGTCCCTCCTGGAACAGAGCTTCCTCCGGCCGCCGTCCCCGCCACCCACCGAGACCGTCCGGCGCGGGACACCCACGGGTCCCCAGATCTCCCGGGACCTGTTTCAATTCGGGTACGAGACCTTTCGGAACCTCCTGCCCTCGCTGGCACCGGCGATGAATTTGCCCGTGAGCCCCGACTACATGCTCGGGCCGGGGGACAGCCTGATCCTGTACGTCTGGAATATCCCCGGCACGGCCCTGTACGACTCCGCGACCCTGCTGGTGGATCGGACCGGCTCGGCATTCGTGCCACGGGTGGGGTCGGTGCCCCTTCAGGGGTTGACCCTGGCCCAGGCCCAGGAGGTCCTCCGGACCCGGCTGGGGCGCTACTATTCTGGTTTCGAGTTGCGCCTGGCCCTGGCCGAACTCCGGGCCGTCGCGGTGTACGTCGTCGGTGAGGTGGTGCGGCCCGGGACCTACACCATCAGTCCGTTCTCCACGGTCCTGGACGCCCTCTTTGCGGCCGGGGGCCCGACCAAGATAGGGACCTTGCGGGGGATTCGGGTGTCGCGGAACGGCCGGACGGTCGAGGAGGTGGACCTGTATGACTTCCTCCTGCGGGGCGAACGGAACATCGGCCCGCCGCTCCAGGCCGGCGATACGATATTCGTCCGGCCCATCGGACTGGTGGCCGCCATCACCGGGGAGGTGAAGCGGCCCGCCATCTACGAGTTGCGTTCGGGCACGTCCGTGGGTGCCCTGATTGCCATGGCGGGCGGTCCGCTCCCGACGGCCCAACTGGACCGGGTGCAGGTGGAGCGGATCCAGGGAACGGGTGGAAAGGCAATCCTGGACCTGCCTCTCGCCCGGGGTGGTGGGGAATCGGAATTGCTTCGGGACGGGGACCTGGTCACGATCTTTCCAGGGCAGGACCGGTTATACAACACGGTGATCCTGGAGGGGTTCGTGCGAACGCCGGGCCAGTACGAGTGGAAGGCGGGCATGCGCCTGAGCGATCTGCTCAAGCCGGACACGCTCCTCCCGGAGGCGTACCGGGAGCGCGTGGAGATCATCCGGCTCCGCCCCGACTTCTCGCGGGAGATCCTGACCGCTGACGTGCGGGAGCTGTGGACCTCGAACCCGTCGCCCAACCCGGCCCGGGATCTGGTCCTCAAGCCCCTGGACAAGATCAGCGTGCAGTCGGAGGTGTTCGGACCGGCGACGGTCACCCTGAGGGGGGAGGTGAAGCGGCCGGGCATCTATTCCACCACCAAGGGGGAACGGCTGAGCTCGGTGCTCCGGCGCGCCGGGGGATTCACGGACAAGGCCTATCCCAAGGCCGCCGTCTTCACCCGCGACTCCGTGCGCAGGAAGGAGAAGGCACAGCTCGACGAGTTCGTCCGCATCCAGGAGGAGCGATTCATCTCCGAAGCCAGCGCCTTGAGCGCCGGGGGCGAATCCGCAGCGCCCTTGCGCGAGGCCGTGACCCAGCGGCGGGAACTGCTGCAACTGATTGCGAGTCGCGTCGTCCTGGGCCGGGTCGTCCTGCGCGTCGCCGACCCCGATCAACTCGAGGGGACGGAGTCGGACATTCCCCTGGAGGACGGTGACGCGCTCTCGGTGCCGGGCCAGCCATCCACGGTGCTGGTGTTGGGGAGCGTCCGGAATCCGACGGCCGTGGCCCATCAGCCGGGGGCCCCGGGGGAGTACTACCTCGAGAAGGCCGGGGGCCCGAACAAGGAGGCCGACAAGGACGAAATCCACGTGGTGAAGGCCGACGGCTCGGCCGTTCGCGGGTTTGCAAAGGTCCGGGAGATCGAGCCGGGCGATACCATCCTGACCCCGGCGTCCACCGATCCCAAATACCGTCCAGTTCCCCTCTACCGAGACGTGGCGACGATCATCGGCCAGGTCGCCCTCACCGTCGCGAGCCTGATCACGGTGTTCAGGTAGGAACGAGCGAGAGGCGTACGAAAGTACGAGAGTACGAACGCACGACGACACGGAAAACGGCGTACGCAGGTACGAGGGTACGAAGGTACGAATGGACGGGGATCGGGGAAGTTTCGTACCGTACTCTCGTATATTCGTACACTCGTACCGCTTCTTGAGGGGTCATAGCGTACACTCGTACATTCGTACGCTCGTACGCTCTGCAGTGCCGTAGCGTACCCTCGTCCATTCGTACACGCGTACGAAGTCGGTGGATCAGCTCCCATGGCAAATGAGGCAGCGATGTCGAGAGCCGAAGAGGGGGGACGGCGAGGTCTAGCCGTTTCGGTTGTCATCCCCGTCTACAACGAGGAGGCCAACCTGGAGCTGCTCTACGAGCGGCTCCAGCGGGTCCTGGAGGACGTCGGCCGGCCGTACGAGGTGATCTTCGTGGACGACGGAAGCCGGGACCGGTCCATGGAGATCCTGCGCCGCCTCCAGGAGAAGGATGAGGCGGTCCGCGTGATCCAGCTCAACCGGAACTACGGCCAGCA
>JACQRS010000348.1 GCA_016206385.1 Candidatus Rokuibacteriota bacterium
AGCTCACCGAGGAGGTCGAAGGTGGCCGGCGCCCGCTCCTTGAGCCACTCGAGGAGCCCGCCGGACACGTGCACGTTCAGCGTCACCCCGGGGAACTGCTTCGCCAGCTCGAGAAACGGGTGGTATGCCTGCCGGCACGCTTCGGCAATCACCCCATCGAAGTTGCCGACGGGCTGGTGGTTGTGAACCCCGAAGAGGAAGTACAGCTCGGCACTCACGGTCGCGCGATCAACGGTGCCGACCCGGGGGCGTGACAGCTCGCAGACGAGACCGGGATACCCCCCAGCCGCGGCCGGCCCTACTCACGGTAGAGATCCCGGTGGGTCACTGCGGGCGGCGTCCCCAGCCCCTCGAAGAACTGGCGGAGCTCCTCCACCAGGGCCACCGAGCGGTGCCGTCCGCCGGTGCACCCGATGGCGACGGTCAGGTAGGCTTTCCCCTCCCGCTGGTAGAGCGGGAGCAGCAGCCGCAACAGCTCCTGCAGGCGGTCGAGGAGCTGCCGGCTCTGCGGGTGCCCCATCACGAACTCCCTGACCGCCGGGTCCCGCCCATCCAGGCTCTTCAGGCCCTCCACGAAGTGGGGGTTGGGGAGGAAGCGGACGTCGAACACCAGATCGGCGTCGTAGGGGATGCCGTGCTTGTACCCGAAGGAGACCAGGGCCACCGAGAGCGTGGGTCGGACGCCCTCCCCGCCGTAGATTTCGACCAGGAGCTGCTTGAGCTGGTGCACGGTCAGCTGCGAGGTGTCGATGATGCGGTCCGCGATCTCCCGGAGGTCAGCCATGGCCTTGCGCTCGGCCCCGATCCCTTCCAGGACGTTGCCCTCGCCGGCCAGCGGGTGGCGGCGCCGGGTCTCGTGGTAGCGCCGGACCAGCGTTTCGTCACCCGCCTCCAGGAAGAGCACCTCCGTGGGATGCCCCTTGGCCTTGAGCTCCTGAAGGATCTCCATCAGGTGGATCAGATACTCCCCCTCCCGAACATCCACCCCGAGGGCGATCCGCCGAATCTTCCGCATCGATTGCACGCACAGGTCGGCAAAGGTGGGAATCAGGGTGGTTGGCAGGTTGTCCACGCAGAAGTAGCCCATGTCCTCGAAGCACTTGATGGCGTAGCTCTTCCCGGCGCCGCTGAGGCCCGTGATGATGACGAATCGGAGCGGGTCGTTCATTGGCTAGGCAAGAGGCTCGATCAGCCCCAGCGCGCCGTCCTTGCGACGGTAGAGCACATTCACGGCGTCGGTGGTCGCGTTGGTGAAGACCAGGAACTGGTCGCGGCGGAGCCCGAGCTGCATGGCAGCCTCCTCCACGGACATGGGCTTGGGGGCCGCCTGCCGGCGGACGACCACCGGCTCGAGGCTCGCCACGCCCGCCTCCGGGGCGACGCGCGCGGGGGCCCGGCGGGGGGAGGCCCGGCGTTTCTTCTGGCGAAGCCGGTCCTTTGTCCGGCGGGCCTGACGGCTGAGCGCATCCACCGCGAGGTCAACGGCGGCGGTCATTTCCGGAGCCGTCTCCTCGCTGTGGAGGGGCCGGCCCTTGCCCAGAAGGGTGACCTCGGCGGTGCGGCGGTACTTCTCGGCCGAGAGCATCACCTTGGCTTCACGAATCCTCGGCAGGATCCGCGACAGCTTCTGCACTTTCTCGTCAACGCGGGCCTTGAAGGCAGGAGTGATGACAACGCCACGACCGCTGATGATCACGCGCATGGCCCCTCCGTGCGTTACCGCGTCTTGGCAGCCAGTCGGCGTTGGTGGGACGGGAGCAGGCCCACCTCCTCGCGATACTTGGCCACCGTGCGTCGCGCGATCGAGAGGCCACGCTCCTTGAGGACCTGGGTGATCTCCTGGTCGGAGAGCGGCTTGGATGGATCCTCCCGGGCCAGGAGATCCTGGATCATCTTTTTGACTGAGATCGAGGAGACGACCTCCCCGTTCCCGGTCGCGATGCCGCTGTGGAAGAAGAACTTCAGCTCGAACAGCCCCTGGGGGGTCTCGACGTACTTGTTGGTGGTGACCCGGCTGATGGTGGACTCGTGCATGCCGACGTCCTCCGCTACGTCCCGCAGCGAGAGCGGCCGGAGGCGGGACACCCCCTTGTCGAGGAACTCCCGCTGGAACTTCACGATGCTCTGGCTGACCCGTCGGAGCGTGCGCTGCCGCTGGTCCACGGCCTTGATGAGCCACAGGGCAGAGCGGATCTTGCCCTCCACATATTGCCGGGCCTCGTCACCGGCGCCGCGAAGGAGCCTCCGGTAGAGCGCGTTGAGCCGGAGTCTCGGGATGCCGTCGTCGTTGAGCAGCACCGTGTAGTCGTGCCCCATCTTGACGACGGACACGTCGGGGACCACGTATCGGGTATCGGCGGGCGCGAAGCGACGACCGGGTTTGGGATCCAGGGCGGAGATCTCCTCCACCGCCTCCATGATCCGCTCCACAGGGAGCTTCAGGGCCCGGGCGATCTCGGCGAACCTCCGATGGGCCAGCGCGTCGAAGTGGTCCTGCACCACCTCAACGGCCACCGGGTCGGGAAGCGGGTCGGCGTTGAGCTGAAGGAGGAGGCACTCCTGCAGCGTCCGGGCCGCCATCCCGGTCGGGTCAAAGGACTGGACAAGGGCCAGCGCCCGCCCCACCAGCTCCGGGGGAAGCTTGGTCAGCTCGGCGATCTCGCCGAGCTCGGCCCGGAGATAGCCGTCCTCATCCAGGTTGCCGATGACGGCCCGGCCGGCGGCGCGGAGCGCTCCATCCTCCGTCGCGAGGGCGAGTTGCGCCTCGAGGTGATCGGCCAGGGTCTGGGTGGAGCGGACCAGGTTGTCGAACGACAGCTCGCTCGGTTCTTCCTGCTCCACCAGGGTCGGCTCCTCCGGGGTCTCGAACATCACGGCGGTCAGGTCGAAGGGAAGCTCCTCGGTGCGATCCCCGTCCAGAACGGTGCTGGCGGGGGAGGCCGGCTCGCTGGCGAGGGCTGCTTCCGCCGCCCTCGCCTCCGCGTGGTCGGTCTCCTCCTGCGAGACCTCCTCGAGCAGCGGGTTCTCCAGCAGCTCCTTCTGGATCACCTCCTGCAGCTCCAGCGTGGAGAGCTGAAGCAGCTGGATCGCCTGCTGGAGCAGCGGTGTCATCACCAGCCGCTGGCTCTGTCGGAGGGACAACCGGGCTTCGAGCGCCATCGTCAGGGGCCCCGACGCTAGAGCGAGAACCGCTCGCCGAGGTAGATCTCGCGGGCAGTGGGATCCTGAGCCAGCTCCGTGGCGGTGCCGGACACGAGAACCCGCCCGTCGTAGAGAATGTAGGCGCGATCGGTGATGGCCAGCGTCTCGCGCACGTTGTGGTCGGTGATGAGGATGCCGATCCCGCGCTCCCGGAGCCGGGCGACGATCTCCTGGATGTCCACGATGGCGATGGGGTCGATGCCGGTGAATGGCTCGTCGAGAAGGAGGTAGCGCGGGGAGGTGACCAGGGCCCGGGTGATCTCCAGGCGCCGGCGTTCCCCCCCCGACAGCGTGTAGGCGGGATAGCGGGCCAGTCGGGTCAGGCCCAGCTCGGCCAGCAGCTGCCGAAGCTGCTCCCTGCGCTCGGCATAGGAGAGGTCCAGCGTCTCCAGGATCGCCAACAGGTTCTCCTCGACAGTGAGCTTTCGGAAGACCGATGACTCCTGGGGAAGGTAGCCGAGCCCCAGCCGGCAGCGCTTGTACATGGGGAGGTTCGTGACCTCCTCGCCCTCGAGAAAGATCCGCCCGTCGTCCGGGCGCAGGTGCCCCACGATCATGTGAAAGGAAGTGGTCTTGCCTGCCCCGTTGGGTCCGAGAAGCCCCACGATCTCGCCGCGCTGGATGTCGAGGCTCACCCCGTCCACCACCTGGCGGTCACGGAACCACTTCGAGAGTCCCTGGACGACAAGGCCTTCCATGGGCGGCTACCGGCAGGGGGTCGGGCTCTTTGGCTGGCCCTCGGACCTGGGGTAAAAGATGGCCTTTACCCGCTCCTGGGTCCCGCCCTGGACGACGCTCCGTTCCTCGGCCAGGTAGATGGTAATCCGCTCCCCGGTGACCACGTTGTCGTCCTGCCAGACCCGCGCGTTGCCGATCAGCACCACGCGCTGCCCTAGGTCGTCGTACTCGCCGCGCCGGGCCGTGCCGATCCGACAATCCCGGGTGATGACCCGGACGTTCCCCGTGGAGACGGTGCGGAGGACGCGCTCCCCCCGCTCGTCCAGATACACCTCCATCCGGTCCGCGTACTGGACCGAGTCGTTCCGGCGGGCCACCACGTTGCCGGTGAAGATCACCAGGCCTTCCTTCTTCAGGCTTTCCATCTGGTCGGCATCGACGACCACCGGCTGGTTCTTTTCGTCCTCCTCGGGCTTGGCCT
>JACQRS010000345.1 GCA_016206385.1 Candidatus Rokuibacteriota bacterium
CCCTTCTTAGCGAACACGTCCCAGCCGGCGATCATGGCCCACTCTGGAGCGAACGGCTGCGGCGGTGCCTGCTGCGCCCAGGCGTACGGGATTGGCGGGAAGAAAAGCAGGACGAGCCCTGCCACCGCACTGGCGGCGCACCGCTTCACCCGGCGCATCCAGGCATCCTTCCAAGAAACTCAGCGTGTCACTTCCCTCGAGCTGACGCTGCCACGTCCCGCCACATCACCAAGCCTCCCGCGGTGAGGGCCCAGCGCGGGAACACTCCCCGGGACAGCCCCCAGCGGACCTCAGCGAGCTCGCGGCAAGGCTTCCTGCAGGTGACCCGCTCGGGGTTCAACGGGGCCGTCGCTCTTTTCTCTGGCTCCGTTCGCGCTCAGCCTGACAGGCGAGGCAAAAGCGGGTGGCGGGTGAGGCGGACAGCCGGGCCAAGGGGATGGCCCACCCGCAGGCCTCGCAGACCCCATACGTGCCGGCGCCGATCCTGGCCAGCGCGTCCTCGATTTCGTCGAGCGCCCTCCATTCCCGCTCGTCCAGATCGGTCAGGACAGCCACGCTTCCCTCCTGCTGGGCGTTCTCGGCTCGCTCGGCGGGCCGAGGCCCCGCCAAGCTGGAGAGCTCCGCCTCCACCCCGCCGAGGAGCTGCCGGAGCCTTGCGCGCTCCGCCAGGAGGCGATCGCGAAGCGCCGCCAGATGGGATGATCGCTTCATTGATTGACCCGCGCGTTGGCCTTGAAGAGAAGGACGGGGATCGATGCCCTTCTGAGAACCCCCTCGGCCACGCTGCCCAGGAAGAGGCGCTCGAGCCCGGTCCGGCCGTGCGTGGCCATCGCGATGAGGTCCGCGCGCTTCTCTGCGGCGATGTCGGCAATCGTCTCCGCTGCGTGTCCAAACGCGAGGGTCCACTCCACCCGAAGCCCTTTGGCCTTCAGTGCGTCTGCCACCTTGGCCAGATAGCCCTGGGCCTCCTCCCGCCTGAGGGTGATCAGGTCGTCCAGCTGCGTAGACTCGGCGCGCACGGCTGACGGAAGCGGCTCGATAACCTCAAGCAAGGACACCATGAGGTCGCGTGGGCCCGCGAGGCGCTCGACGATCGGCAGGATGGCTTCCGCAGTCTGCAAGCCATCGAGCGGGACCAACATCTTTCCGTTGGCCCAGGCCTTCCACGCCGACTGACCACGAAGGAGGAGGACCGGGACCTGGACGGACCGTACGACGGCCTCGGCCACGCTTCCCAGAAGCAGCCGGCTCAGCCCCCCGCGCCCGTGGGTCGCCATGGCAACCAGATCGATCGCGTACCGCGTCACCGCCAGGGCGATGGCCTTTGCGGGCTCGTCATACCAAACGGCCCAGTGGACCGGCTTCAAGCCGCGGCGCTCCAGCCGCTCGGCGACCTCCTTCAGATAGGCCTCACCGTCCTCGACAACCCGCACCTGGGCGTTGACATCATCGAGCCCGGGCACCCGATGCGCGTGGACGGCCCGGAGCAGACTCACCTCCGCCTCCTCGTCTTTCGCCCACTCCTCCGCGATCGGAAGGATGGACTCGGAGAGAGGCGATCCATCCAGTGGAACTAAGATCCGTTTCATGGTTTGCGCCTCCTCGACTGTCGTGTTTGTGTTGCGCTCACGCGGCCAATTGCTGTCCGTAGCGGACCAGGAGCACCGGGACCGCGGTGGCGCGCTCAACTTTCTCGGCCACGCTTCCTCTGAGGAGCCGTTTGACCCCGGTCCGGTGGTGAGTCGCCATCGCGACGAGGTCGACCCCGGCTGACTCAGCCTCGCTCGCGATTACCTTCACCGGGTCGCCAAACTCGACCGCCAGCTCGACGTCGACTCCCGACAAGCTAGCGGCAGCCCTCCTGAGGTAGGCGAGCGTTTCCCGCGCGACCCGTTCGGTCTCCTGGTCGGCATACACAACCACCCGACCATTTGCGACCACGGCGTCCACCGGCTGAGCGACATGGAGCAGCCGGACTCGCGCCCCTTCGGCCCGAGCCAGTTCAGCGACGGTGGCGAGCACGGCTTCGCTCCCTGCGAACCCGTCCAGCGGAACCAGGATCTTGCGAATCTTCGGGCTCATCGCTCCTCCCCATGTGCCCGCCCAGGTCACGGATAGCCGCTGACCGACTCCGCCTCTGCCCGCGTGCCGAGCATCCGGGCGAAGGCCCGGAGCAGATCGGTCTCCGTGATGATCCCAACCACGCGCGTGCCCTCCGTGACCGGGAGGGCTCCGATCTTGTGCTCCAGCATGAGGTCCACCGCCTCAGCGATCGGTCGGTCGGGGTCGATGGTGATCACGGATCGGCTCATCGCCCGGCCCACGGTCAGCTTCGCCAGGAGGTAGTTGACCTCCCAAACGGAGAGGCTCGAGGCCGGGGACGGCAGGTTCAACCGGATGTCCCGGTCGGTGATGATCCCCGCCAGATGTTCGCCTTCCATCACCACCAGGTGACGGATCCGCTTGCGCCGCATCACCTCCCGCGCCTCGGCCACAGGCGTGGTCGGCGCAGCAGTGATCAAATGCGGGCTCATCCACTCTCTGACACGCATAGGGTCCTCCTTTCAGCGCGGGCTGCCCGCGCGACGCCCGCCGGTGGGTGCCCGTTCAAGAGGGTTGGCGCCGCTCGCGTCACGGCTTGCCCTCCAAGGACGCGCTGACCGCTACAGGGTCGAACGGCGCCAACTCCCCCATGGTTTCGGCAAAGTCGAGGAGCGCAGTCCGGACGTGCTCGGGAATCTTCGGGTACCAGAGCGGGTTGGCAAGGACCAGGGCCCTCCACATGACGAACGGCGGGAGCACCTCGAACAGCTCGTGGTCGTGGCTCGCCGCCAGGTAGGTCTCAAACAACCGATCGAAGAGCCGGCGGAAGACCGGCGCCAGCCCGGGCCCTCGGAGCAGGCCAAAGAACAGATAG
>JACQRS010000346.1 GCA_016206385.1 Candidatus Rokuibacteriota bacterium
AGCCCGTACTCGATCCCGTTGTGGATCATCTTGACGTAGTGGCCGGCGCCCGCGGGCCCCATCCACGCGTAGCCGTCGGGCGGGGCCAGCGTCTTGAAGATCGGCTCCAGGCGCTGGTAGATGGCGCGCTCGCCGCCCACCATCAGGCAGTAGCCGTTCTTGAGCCCCCAGATGCCGCCGCTGGTGCCCGCGTCGAGATAGTGGACCCCCTTCGGCTTCAGCTCTTCCGCTCGCCGGGAGTCGTCCTTGAAGTAGGAGTTGCCGCCGTCGATGATCGTGTCGTCCCGGCTGAGCAGCCGCCCGAGGGCCTGGACCGTCTCCTCCGTGGGCGGGCCCGCCGGGACCATGACCCAGACGGCCCGGGGCGGGCTGAGCACCTTCACCAGCTCCTCCGGCGAGCCGACGCCGGCGGCGCCCTTGGCCACCGCGCGCTGGACCGCCTCGGCGCCCCGGTCGAAGGCCACGATGCGGTGGCCGCCGCCCAGGAGCCGCTCCACCATGTTCCCGCCCATCCGGCCGAGTCCGACGAATCCGAGTTCCATGGCACGCTCCTTTGAGATTCGCGTCCCTTCCCCCTCATCCTTCCCTTTCCCCCTCGCAGGGGGAGAGGTGAGGTGAGGGGGTTTAACTCGCCTGTAGCGCCTTGGCCACGAGCTTGTTGAGCCGCCCCAGCGCCTCGGCGGGCTTCTTGTCCAGGTGGAGCCGGATCACGCGCCGGCCGCGGCTCCGCAGGGCCTGGAGGTCGCCCAGGGCCTGGGCGCGTTTCAACACCCCGAAGCTGTACGGCTCGCCGGGGACTGCCAGGTCGTCCGGATCGTCAGAGGTGATCTGGATGAAGAGCCCGGTGTCCGGTCCGCCTTTGTGGAGCTGGCCTGTCGAGTGGAGGTACCTCGGGCCATAGCCGACGGTGGTCGCGAGCTTGAACCGATCCCGCAGCAGCGTGCGAAGGGTCTGGAGCCCGGCGGCGACGTCGTCGCCGGGGGGCAGGTATGCCAGGAGCGCCAGGTAATCGCCGGGCTTGGCCAGGGCGAGGTGAGCTGCCAGGCCATCGCCGAGCGAGGGCGGTCGCACTCCGTCGTGGGTGACGAGCCCGATTCCATGCTCAGTGAGCGCCGGCGGCCAGTCAGCCGGCTGCCTGCCGGAGCGGTGGGCCTCGAGCAGCGTCGCCGTGTTGTCCTTGGCCGCCTGCACGTGGGGCTCATCGAAGGGGTTCACCTCGAGGAGCACCGCCGCCGTGGCGGTGGCCACCTCCCACCGGAAGAACTCGGCGCCGAGATCGAACGAATCCTTGAGCGTGATCGAGAGCACCGGATGCTTTGCCGCGCGGAGTTCGGCCAGGCGCCCCTCGAGCCCGGTCTCGCCCTCGAGGGGGACCGCGACGAAAAACCTGTCATCGCCGTACGCGGCGGGTCCGCCCAGCAGCTCGCCGTCCACCGGAACGAGCCCCCGGCCGTTCTTGCCCGTGGACTCGGCGAGGAGCTGCTCCACCCAGGCGCCCAAAGCCCGGAGCCGAGGTAACACGATGAGGGTGACCTTGTCGCGACCGGCCTTCGCCAGGGCGCCGAGGGCCGCGCCGAGGATCACGCCGGGGTTTTCCCGCGCCGGGACTCCCGCGCCGCAGCGGCTCACCATGGCCTCGGTCGCTTCCAGGATGCGATTGAGGTCCACGCCGATCAGGGCCGCGGGGACGCAGCCGAAGTACGAGATCGCCGAGTAGCGCCCGCCGATGGTGGGTGGGTTGAGGAAGACCCGGCGGAAGTGCTCCGCCTTGGCGAGCTGCTCAAGCGGGGTTCCCGGATCGGTGATGGCGATAAACTGGCTACCGGCCTTCGGCACGGCCTGCTCCACCCGGGCGCGGAAGAACCTGTAGAACGCGAGCGGTTCCAGCGTGGTCCCGGACTTGGACGCGACCACGAAGAGGGTGCGCGGGATACTGATGCGCTCCAGGACCTGCTTGACCGCCGCCGGGTCGGTGGAGTCGAGGACCAGCAGGTCAGGGAAGCCCTGCCTGTGGCCGAAGGTCCGCGCGAAAACCTCGGCTGCCAGGCTCGCGCCGCCCATGCCGAGGAGGACCACGTGGGTGTAGCCCGAGCGTCGGACCTCGTCGGCGAACTCGGTCACCTCGCCGAGCTTTGCCCGCATGAAGCCGGGCGCGGTGAGCCAGCCCAGCCGGTTCTTGACCAGCGCCTGCCCCTCGGGGCTGGCCGACCAGAGCCCCGCATCCCCGGCCCAGAGGCGCTCGACGAAGCCACACCCTTCCAACGTCCTCAAGGCCGCCTCCACGGCAGGGAACCCCTGCGCGAGGGCGAGGCTCCCCTCGGGCTGTCGCGTTTCGACTGGATCGGTGGAGCTGCCGCTCAGATCGCGAACCTCGTGCCCGTCCTGCCCGGCCTGTTGTGCATGCCGACTACAGTATCTCAGGAGACTCGGAGTCGCACAATCATAAGCCTCCCCGCCGCTCCAGCTGATACCATAGCGGGGAGCCGTGACAGGCCATGAGCCACCAGTGGGAGCTGTTAGGGGTGCGGGGGCTGGCAGCCATCGACGAGACCGCTGAAGAGTTCACGGGCACGATGCTGATTCACCGGACGGGAAGCGGCGAGCCCGTGGAGGCGATCCAGGTCCGGGTCAAGCGCTCGATTCTCGCCGAGCTTTTGGGAACGCTGAGCCGGCTTCTCCAGCGCTCGACTCGGTTCACGCCGCCATCCCGGTAAGCGGGGCCCCGTTCCCGTCGCATCCGCACTGCCACCCGGTGCGGGCCCTTGTCCTGTCGCCGACCCTCCCGTAGAATGGCCGCTGACGTGGTCGGTTCCGCGTCCAGGAGGGACTTGTCATGGCACGCGACACGATCCGGGTGCTGAGCCCTGTGGGGCAGGCGCGGGAAGCCAGGGTGACGGTCCCGGCCCTTCCCGCCGATCTGAACGGGCGGACCGTCGGATTTCTGGACAACACCAAGCCCAACTTCGACCGGCTGGTGGGTGAGCTGGCCCAGCTCTTGAAAGACCGGTTTGGCGTGAGCGCGGTGCTCCACCGGAAAAAGGCCAACGCCTCCACCCCTGCATCCCCCGAGGTCCTGGCCGAGCTGAGCAAAGAGTGCGACGTCGTCTTCGCCGGCTCGGCGGACTGAGGCTCCTGCACGTCGTGGAGTCTCCACGACGCGGTCGAGCTGGCCAAGGTGGGAACACCCTCGGGGCTCATTGCCACCGCGGCCTTCCAGGCCCTCGCCGTGAGCGAGCTCCAGGCGCTCGGGGCGCGGGGCTTGCCCTTGCTCGTCGTTGATCACCCCCTGGGAGGCGAGAAGCCCGAGGGCGTGCTCCGGCGCGCTCACCAGGCGGTGGAGCAGCTGGCGGGCCTGATCACTCCCGCGGGATGAAGCTCAGCTCGGAGCTGCTCGAGCTTCCCGATTCCCCCGAGGCCGTGCTCGCGGCGTTCTGCGAGCGGCAGTGGTGCGACGGGCTCCCCATCGTCCCGCCCACTCCCGGGCGCGTCGAGGCGATGCTGGGAGCGGTGGACGCGGATCCCGGCGAGTCGCTGGGCCTGATGCCGCCACTCTGGCGCGAGGCGACGCTGGAAAAGCTCGCGATCAACGCCGTGATGGCCGGCTGTCTGCCGGAGTACTTCCCGGTGGTCGTG
>JACQRS010000360.1 GCA_016206385.1 Candidatus Rokuibacteriota bacterium
CGGACGCAGTAGAGGTTTTCCGAGCCGCGGAAGTCGCGGCTCACGATCGTCCCCTGCCCGTCGGGGCGGGGGTGGAAGGTGATGTCGTCGGGCCGGATCATCACCTCCACCTTTTCGCCGATCTTCCGGCCGTCCGTGTTGGGGAAGACCCCGAGCTCGGTGACGATGCCTTCGGCCGTGACAGCACCCGGAAGGAAATCTGCCGCCCCCACGAATTCGGCGACGAAGCGGGTGGAGGGATGGTGATAGATCTCTTCCGGCGGGTCGAGCTGCTCGAGCTGACCCTGATTCAGCACGCCGACCCGATCGGCGAGGGTAAAAGCCTCCTCCTGGTCGTGGGTGACGAAGATGGCGGTCGTCCCCGTGTTCCGGAGGATCTTCTCGACCTCCTCGCGCATCTGGGCGCGCAGGTCGGCGTCCAGGTTGGAGAACGGCTCGTCCAGGAGGATCAGGGCGGGCGCAGGCGCCAGCGCCCGGGCCACTGCCACCCGCTGCTGTAGGCCTCCCGACAGCTCGTGCGGGTCACGGCCGGCGAAGGCGTCGAGGCCCACCAGCTCCAGGACTTGGGCCACGCGCTGCTTCTGGGCCGGACGGTCCAGGCGGTGAAGGCCGAACCGGACGTTGTCCGCCACGCTCATGTGAGGGAAGAGGGCGTAGTCCTGGAAGACCACGCCGACTCCCCGCTCCTCGGGGGGGCTCCAGCGCCAGGGCCCTGCCATCACCTCTCCCCGGATCACCACTGATCCCGAGTCAGGGACCTCGAATCCCGCGATCAGGCGGAGGGTGGTGGTCTTCCCACACCCCGACGGGCCGAGGAGGGCGAGGATTTCCCCCTGCTCTACGGTAAGCGTCAGGCCATCCACGGCCGGTTGCTGGTCGGCTGCGTAGCGCTTGCTTACTTCATGGAGCTCGAGGAGCGGCATGGCGTGGTTGACCGCCCGATCAATCTATTGTGTTTCCGGGCATTTAGCAAATTTCGCCGGCTCCGCTGGCCCCGACGCCCTATTTCTTGAGAACCTCGGGGTTCACAGGGGTGGCGGGTCTTTTTCCCGCGAGCACAGCCAGGCAGTTCTCCACAGCGAGGCTCGACATGTTCACCCGGGTCTCGGCAGAGGCGCTGGCGATGTGCGGCGCCAGCACCACATTGGGGAGGCTCAGGAGCCCGGGGTGGACCTTGGGCTCCTCCTCATAGACATCGAGCCCGGCGCCGGCGATCCATCCCTCCCTGAGGGCCTGGACCAGGGCGGCCTCGTTCACGACGGGCCCCCGGGACGCGTTCACCAGGTAGGCCGTTCGCTTCATCAGCTTGAGCTCGGCGGTGTCGATCAGGTGCCGGGTCTCGGTGAGGAGCGGGACATGAAGCGTGACGAAGTCGGATTCGCGCAGCAGGGTCGCGTTGTCGACGAAGGTTGCCCCTAGCTCCCGTTCGACCGCGGCATCGGCTCGCACCGCGTCATGGTAGAGGATCCGCATGTTGAAGCCGCGGGCGCGGCGGGCCACGGCCCTGCCGATCCTGCCAAGGCCGAGGATCCCGAGGGTTCTGTCGTGGATGTCACCTCCGATGAGGAGCATGAACTCCCACCGGGTGAACTTGCCCGCCCGGACATACTGGTCCGCCTCCACGACCCGGCGGGCGACGGCCATCAGGAGGGTCCAGGCGAAGTCAGCGGTGGTTTCGGTCAACACCTCAGGGGTGTTGGTCACCACGACCCCGCGCGCCGTGGCAGCGGCCACATCGATGTTGTCGTAGCCCACCGCCACATTCGCCACGACCTTGAGGCGGGGAGCTGAGGCCAGGACCTCGGCGTCGATGCGGTCGGTGATGAGGCAGACCAGGCCGTCCTTGTCCTTCAGCCGGGCGATCAGCTCTGGCCTGGCCAGGGGGTTGGCATCCCCATGGAGGTCCACAGTAGCTCCCTGCTTCGCCAGGGCTACGGCGTCCTCCGGAAGGGTGCGGGAGATCAGGATCGCTGGCTTCATATCTTCCTCCGTCAGGAGAAAGTTAAGGATTACGGATATTAAGAAAGCAAATTCAGGCTTCGATCTCCTTAAAAAAGCTAATTTTTTCTCTTGATCCCCGGCCAGGGAGCCGCTATATTAGCACTCGCCCCGAGTGAGTGCTAATATTATCCCCCGAAGACACCGAAAAGGAGGCGAGTTCACGATGAAGATTCGTCCGCTGCACGATCGTATTCTGGTCAAGCGCATCGAAGAGGAAGAGGAACGTCGCGGAGGCATTATCATCCCCGAC